>NZ_JABZED010000004.1:0-11751 GCF_013416675.1 Salinispora sp. H7-4 | reverse complement strand
AGACGAAGGTGTCGACGTTCTCGCTGTAGAGCGCCGCCTCCTTGCGCCAGAACATCGGGATGACCGGCATCTCCTCGGTCAGGATGTCCTCGGCCTGCTGATAGAAGGCGATGGCCTCCTCCAGGGTCGGGGCGGAGTCACCCTGCTTCAGCAGGTCGTCGAACGCGGCGTTGCTGAAGGTGCTGTTGTTGCTGTCGTTGCCGGAGGCGTAGAGCGGAGTCAGGTAGGTCTCCAGGAACGGGTAGTCCGGGCCCCAGCCGAGCCGGAACGGGCCGGTGAACTCCCGGTTGTCCGCAACCTCCAGGTACTCGGCGAACTGCAGGTTGACCTTCAGGTCGTAGTCGATGCCCAGCGCGTTCTTGATCTGGTCGCCGACCGCCTGCAGCCAGGCGTCGTGGCCGGCGCCCGCGTTGGCCCAGAGGGTCAGCTTCTTGCCCTCCGGCCAGCCGCCGGCTTCCTCGAGCAGCTTCTTGGCCATCTCGACGTCCTGCTTGCAGTAGGTGCAGACACCCTCGCGAGCACCGTCGAAGATCGGTGCGACGAAGCCGGTGGCGGGGGTGTACCGGCCGTCGAAGACGGCGTCGATGATGGACTGCCGGTCGATCGCCATCGAGAACGCCTGGCGGATCCGCTTGTCCTTGAAGCTGTCGTCGTACAGCGGCAGGCCGACGTAGTTGAGGCTGTCGCCCTCCTGTTCGTAGAGCCGGTCGCCGTAGCTGGCCTGGGCCTCCGTGAAGCGCTCCGGCGGGATCGTGTACATCACGTCCAGTTCGCCGGCCTGGAAGGCGGAGTATGCGGCGTTCACGTCGGCGAAGATCCGGTAGTAGATCTCGTCGGGCTTGCCTGGCTCGCCCTTCCAGCTGTCGCTACGGACCAGGTTGATCTCGACCTCGTGGTCCCACTCGCCGTCGATCTTGTAGGGGCCGTTGCCGATCGGGGTCTCGTTGCAGACATCGATGTCGTCAATGCAGGCCTGGGCCATCGGGAAGAATCCCGAATAACCGACAATTGTCGGGAAGCCGCTGAACGGCGCGCTGAGCTCGACGGTGAAGGTCAGGTCGTCGACCTTCTTCAGGCCGGACATTGTCTCGGCGCTCGGCTCCGGGGCCTTCTTCGGGCCTTCGCCGTCCGGGTCCTTGGGCAGGACCGCGTCGATGCCGGCGATCCGCTTCATGAAGTAGCCGTTGTTCTGCGCGTTCGGCGCGTAGGCGGCGTAGTTCCACGAGCGGATGAAGGCGTCGGCGTTGACCGGCTCACCGTTGTCGAAGGTGTAGCCGTCCTTCAGCTTGATCGTCCAGAGCTTCTGGTCCTCCGAGTCGATCGACTCGGCCAGGTCCATCTCCGGCTCACCGGTGTCGGTGTTGTACTTGACCAGACCACGGTAGAGCTGGCGGATCACGTAGATCGACGGCTCGTCGTCGCCGTTGGACGGCAGGAGGAACGCCGGCTCTGAGGCGTAAACCCGTAGCTTGCCGCCGGACTGGTCGGTCGCCTCCTCTGGCTCGTCGTTGCTGTTGCCACAGGCGGTGGCCAACATAGCGGTGGCGGTCGCTACGACCGCCACCTTCAGGAATTTCCCGCGCATGGGAGTGCCTCCTCAGGGCGCTCGGCTCACGAGGGGGTGTGAGGTGCCTGTCACTGTGACACCAGGCACGCGATTTCGAGAAGGCGTGTTATCAACCCGATACCCGGCCGGGACGGTGCGTACATCAGTGCAGAGCAATTTGCCCGAATCTACGTCCGGATGGGAGTGCCGGCGTGTGGGTCGGGGTGGCAGCAGGCGTTGGGTCTCGACCCGGAGATCGTCCCGGGGCGATCCACGGCAGCTGCCACCCCTTCCACACTGGCTGGGTCAGGTTGCTGAAGCTCAGTTCTACTTCAGCGAGATCTCGCCGTAGGCGGCACCGGACACCTGGTTCCAGACGAAGGTGTCGACGTTCTCGCTGTAGAGCGCCGCCTCCTTGCGCCAGAACATCGGGATGACCGGCAGTTCCTCGGCCAGGATGTCCTCGGCCTGCTGGTAGTAGGGGATGGCCTCGCCCATGCTCGGGGCGGAGTCACCCTGCTTCATCAGGATGTCGAACGCGGCGTTGCTGAAGGTGCTGGCGTTGCTGTCGGCGCCGCTGCCGAAGACCGGAGCCAGGTAGGTCTCCATGAACGGGTAGTCCGGGCCCCAACCGAGCCGGAACGGGCCGGTGAACTCCCGGTTGTCCGCAACCTCCAGGTACTCGGAGAACCGCAGGTTGACCTTCAGGTCGTAGTCGATGCCCAGCGCGTTCTTGATCTGGTCGCCAACCGCCTGCAGCCAGGCGTCGTGGCCGGCGCCCGCGTTGGCCCAGAGGGTCAGCTTCTTGCCCTCCGGCCAGCCGCCGGCCTCTGCCAGGAGTTCCTTGGCCTTCTCGACGTCCTGCTCGCAGTAGGTGCAGACACCCTCGCGAGCACCGTCGAAGATCGGTGCGACGAAGCCGGTGGCGGGGGTGTACCGGCCGTCGAAGACGGCGTCAACGATGGACTGCCGGTCGATTGACATCGAGAACGCCTGGCGGATCCGCTTGTCCTTGAAGCTGTCGTTGTACAGCGGCAGGCCGACGTAGTTGAAGCCGTCGCCCTCCTGCTCGTAGAGCCGGTCACCGTAGCTGGCCTGGGCCTCCGTGAAGCGCTCCGGCGGGATCGAGTACATCACGTCCAGCTCGCCGGCCTGGAAGGCGGAGTACGCGGCGTTGATGTCGGCGAAGATCCGGTAGTAGATCTCGTCGGCTCCGCCCGGCTCACCCTTCCAGCTGTCGCTACGGACCAGGTTGATCTCGACCTCGTGGTCCCACTCGCCGTCGATCTTGTAGGGGCCGTTGCCGATCGGGGTCTCGTTACAGGCATCTATGTCATCAATGCAGGCCTGGGCCATCGGAAAGAATCCCGAATACCCCACCACCGTTGGGAAACCGGTGAAGGGTTCCTTGAGCTCGACGGTGAAGGTCAGGTCGTCGATCTTCTTCAGGCCGGACAGCGTCTCGGCGCTCGGCTCCGGGGCCTCCTTCGGGCCGTCACCGTCCGGGTCCTTGGGCAGGACCGCGTCGATGCCGGCGATCCGCTTCATGAAGTAGCCGTTGCCCTGGCCGTTCGGCGCGTAGGCGGCGAAGTTCCACGAGCGGATGAAGGCGTCGGCGTTGACCGGCTCACCGTTGTCGAAGGTGTAGCCGTCCTTCAGCTTGATCGTCCAGAGCTTTCGGTCGTCCGAGTCGATCGACTCGGCCAGATCCATCTCGGGATCACCGGTCTCGGCGTTGTACCTGACCAGGCCGCGGTAGAGCTGACGGATCACATAGATCGCTGGCTCGTCACTGGCAGCCGACGGCAGCAGGTGCGCCGGCTCTGCGACGTAGACCCGCAACTTGCCGCCGGCTTGCTCGTCGCCTTCCGCTGGGTCGTCGCTGCTACCGGTGCAGGCGGTGGCCAGCATGGCGGTAGCGGTCGCCGTTACTACCACTTTCAGGAGTTTCCCGCGCATAGGAGTGCCTCCTCAGGGCGCTCGGCTCACGAGGGTGCTGAATTGTTTGCCACTGTGACACCCGAATCGCGATGGCGAGAAGGCGCGTTATCAATCCGGTACCGGGCCGGGACTATGCGTACACTCGTCCCGGAACTAACCCACCAAATTCGGCCCTGCAGTCCAGAAGCCTTGGAGTTGCTCATTGGGCAACCAGTTGCCCGCGTGCCGCCGAACAGTTGGTGCCGCTCGTTGATCGGCTTAGGCCGGGGTCGATACGGTGCGACTAGGTCGATGATCGGCAATTTAATGTGTCTATTGGTAGGTCGCATCCGCGCTTATTGATCAATTCATAGAACTCAGCGAGATGGGGGATAATATCCGGATCGAGTTGTCGACGACCCTTGCCGGCCGGCGGGAGCCACGACGAGGTGCTCGACCGGATGGTGGTGGCAGCTTGGTTCGCTACCATGCAGCAGCAGTCGGGGGAGACCCCGAACATCGCAATGATCCCGTGTTGCCGGAGCTACCCCGCACCGCGGACCGAGATAGGAGCAACGGGTGACCACTCCGGTCGGGCTTGTCATCTTCGACTGTGACGGGGTGCTGGTCGACAGCGAGCGCATCGCGGTCCGCATCAACGTCGCACTCGGCGCGGAACTGGGTTGGCCGCTGACCGAGGCAGCGGTCATCGAGCGGTTCATCGGCCGGTCCAGCACGTCCATCGGTGAGCAGATCGCGACCCGCCTCGGACACCACGTGGCTGCCCAATGGGCTGACCGGTTCGACCTGGCGCACCGCCAGGCGGTGGATGCCGGACTCACCGCCGTGGACGGGGTCAACGAGGCGCTCGACGCGATCGCCCTGCCGACGTGCGTGGCTTCCAGCGGTACGCACGAGAAGATGCGCCACACCCTGGGCCGCACAAACCTGTATCCGCGCTTCGCGGGCCGCATCTTCAGCGCCACCGAAGTCGCCCACGGCAAGCCCGCCCCCGACCTGTTCCTGTACGCGGCGGCGGCGATGGGTGTGCCGCCCGGAGCGTGTGTCGTGGTCGAGGACAGCCACTACGGAGTCCAGGCGGCTCGCGCTGCCGGGATGCGCTGCTTCGGCTACGCGGGCGGCTTGACCCCTGCAGACCGACTGGAGGGCCCGGGCACGGTGGTCTTCGACGACATGCGCAAGCTCCCGACGCTGCTGGACGCTGCCTGACGTAGACCGCCGATCTGCGACTGGGCCGGCGTGGGCCTTCAACCAGGTCCCGCGCGGCGGGCGGCGCTGTCTTGCGGTCTTGCCAACGGCTGTCATGCTGGCTGATATGCCCCAAGCTTCCCAACACGTCACGTTAGTTGGCCAGCCGGTTCGCCCAACATCGGTGTCTATAGGACCTTCCGGCTCCGGCCTGTTCCAGCCCACCCCGGAGCAGGTCGTGTCGCACCGGACGTACCTGGGCGAGTGGTGATCCGCGCCGTCCGGCGGCTCATCGGCATCGTGATTCCGCTTCCCCGAGACCTGGCGCTGGCCTGGAGCACGATCCGGGGAAGCAAGGAGGGCTTCGCCGGGTCCTTCGTCGCGATCGTCGTCGGCTCCGCCGTGATTGCCGCGTGCGGGGTTCTGCTGCAGTCCGGGCTTAGCAACGGCGTCACCCCCGAGCGGTACGCGGGCGCGGCAGTGACGATCGGCGCACCGCAATCCTTCTGGTTGGACGAGAGTGCGGAGGTTCGCTACCGCGAGCGGGTGACGCTGCCCGCTGACACGGTCGCCGCGGTCGCCGCTGTCCCCGGCGTCGCCTCCGCCGTTGGAGATGTCAGTATCCAGGTCAGCCTTCTGGCCGCCGACGACGATGTGGTGACCGGACCGCACGACTTTCCGGTGCTCGGGCACGGCTGGTCTGCGGCGGCGCTCGCACCCTTCACGGTGGACCAGGGGCGGGCGCCGACCGGGCCCGGTGAGGTCGTGCTCGACGCCGACCTGGCCGCTCGGGCCGGGCTGGTGATCGACTCGACCGCGCAGATCGTGGTCGGCTCCACCCCGGCGGCTTACCAGGTGGTGGGCATCGCCGCGGCGCCAGCCACGCTCGACCGGCAGTCTGCCCTCTTCTTCAGCGACGACCAGGCGACCCGGCTCTCCGGCCGCCCCGACCGGGTGGACGCGATCGGCGTGTTGGCTGCACCCGGGGTCACCGCGGAGGACCTGGCCGAGCGCATCCAGGCCGCCGTACCCGAAGTCGTGGTGCATACCGGCGCCGACCGCGGCGATGTCGAGTTCCTGGATGTCGGCGATGCCCGCAGCCTGGTGGTGGAGTCCGCCGCGTCGTTCGGCGGCACCATGGTGCTGATCGTGGTGTTCGTGGTGGCGAGCACCCTCGCGCTCTCGGTGCGGCAACGTCGGCGCGAGCTGGCCCTGCTGCGCGCCATCGGCACGACGCCCCGACAGATTCACGGAATGGTCAGCGCCGAGATGACCCTGGTGTCGCTGGCCGGCGCGTTGGTCGGTGTCCTCCCCGGCATCGCACTCGCCTACGCCATGCGCGGTGTGTTCGTGCTCGTCGGCGCGGCGCCCCCGGACTTCGCGCTCCAGGTGGGAGTGCTGCCACTTCTCGCCGCGCTGGTGCTCTGCGTGATCAGCGCCCGTCTGGCCGGCTGGCTGGTCGTCCGCCGGGCGGCCAGGGTCAGCCCGGTTGAGGCGCTCGGCGACGCCGCGATCGAGCCCAAGAAGCTCGGGAAGGTCCGGCTGACCATCGGCGTCCTGCTCATCCCCCTCGGGCTGCTGCTCACGCTCGGGAACGTGGCGTCGCCGGGGGACTCGGCCGCCGACACCGCCGCGAGCGCCGTCCTGCTGTTCGTCGTGGCCCTCGGCTGTCTCGGCCCGTTGCTGTTCAACGGTGTGCTCCGGTTGTGCGGCCGGCTGGTGAACCCAGGAACCACCGCCAGTTCCTTCCTCGCCCGGTCCAACACGCGGGCCAACTGGCGGCAGCTCAGCGCAGCCGCCACGCCGCTGGCGATGGGGGTGACGCTCGCCGCTGTGCAGGTCTTCGGGGCGTCCACCACGCTCGCCGGGGCACAACACCAGCTTGCGGAAGGACTGCGGGCCGACTACGCCCTGACCGCCCCGTCCGCCGCGGGGGTCTCGCCAGAGGTCGTGGACGCGGTTCGGCAGACGCCGGGGGTAGCCGTGGCTACACCGGTGGCACGGAGTCAGGCGCTGTTGACTTTCCCGTCCGAGGACAGCACCGCGACCAGGGTTTTCGCCGCCCAGGGCGTCACACCCGACCGGCTCTCCGAGACCATCGACCTCGCGGTGACCCAGGGCGACATCGCGGAGCTACGAGGCGAGACGGTGGCGTTGAGTCGGATCGCCGCGGAGACCGTCCGTGGGACCGTCGGCGAGACGATCGAGCTGCGCCTCGGTGACGGCCACCTGCTCAACCCGCGGGTGGTGGCGATCTACGAGAACGGGTTGGGTTTCGGTGATGTCACCCTCCCCAACGATCTCGTGGTTGCGCACACCACCGCCCAGGTCAACAGTGCGGTGTTGGTCAGCGCCGCGGACGGGGCTGACCCAACGGCACTCCAGCAGGCGCTGCGCGGCGCGGTCGAGCGCTTTCCGACGGTCCAGGTCGGTGACCGGGAGCGGTTCCTGGCGGCGCCCGGGGTTGGCGGCGCCGGTGACTGGGCGCTCAACCTGCTGTTCCAGACCCTGTTGCTGGGCTACATCGCGATCGCCGTCGTGAACACGTTGGTGATGGCGACGACGGCCCGGGTGCGTGAGTTCGCGATGCTGCGACTCATCGGTGCCAGTCGCGACCAGGTCCGCAAGATGGTGAGCGGCGAGGCACGGGTCGTTGTCGTCATGGCGCTGCTGTTCGGTTCACTGGCCATGATCCCACCGCTGGTGGGCTTCAGCCTCGGGCTGACCCAGTCGGCCACACCGAGCTTCTCCCTCCTGGGGGTGATCGCGATTGTCGCGGTGACCGTCGCGCTTTCCTGGGGAGCGATCACGGTGGCCACCCGGTTCGCGATGCGAGCCGCGCCCGCCGACGCGATCGGTGAACGGAGCTGCTGACGGGGTGTTCTACTCTGCCCTCGTAGCCCACCGGACCGGGCGCGGAGGAGGGCCAATGACGAACACCGCGGGGCGGATCACCGTCGCGGTGCCCCGGCCGGGCCGCCCGGCACGTGTGGCGGCGTGGGGAAGGGGAGCGCAGCTGATGCCACCGGTCCCCGGCCACGACCGTCCCCTGTGCGGGATTGTTCTGTCTCGTTCAGAGTCGACTGCCTAGATCCAGACGGTCGGCAAGCTCGGCGGTGGTGAAAGCGGTGACGAGTTCGTTGCGACCCTCGGTGAAATGGGCCCAACTGTCGTAGTGGGCGGGAACCACCCGGCGAGCGCCGAGGATTCTGGCTGCCTCAGCGGCCTGAGCGCTGGTAAGAACGATGGGCGCACCGTCGAAGAGCAGGCCAGGGAAGCACGGGGCGCCGGCGAAGAGGATGGCCGTGTCTATTGGTCCGAAGCGTTCAGCGATCTCCTGCACAGGGTCGAGCGAGGCGTTGTCGCCGCTGACGTAGTAGGTCGGCAGATCCTCGCCGGTCAAGACGAAGCCCACGACCTGGCCGGTGACCCGTTCAACGTCCTCGCGCGCGCCGGGTCCGTGGATGGCGGGCGCGCCGGTCACGGTGATCGTGCCACTGCCGGGGCGATCCAGCTTGATCGGCTGCCAGTCGGCCAACCCTATGGCCCTGTCGCCCAGGCGCTGCGCGCCCTCGGGGGTGGTGAGCGTGAGGGGGACGTCGGCGAGCAGGGCTCGGCCGGAGTTGTCGAGGTTGTCGGGATGTTCGTCGTGCGAGAGCAGGACCACATCGACGTGGCCGAGGTCGACGACACCGCCGGAAGGGGGAGCGGTTTTGGTGAGGATCTTTTGGCCCGCCGCGTAGTAGTCGCCCGGAGCGTCGAAGGTCGGATCGGTGAGGAACCTCAACCCGCCGTACTCGAAGAGGGCGGTCGGGCCGCCGAGGACGCGGACGGGGAACTGCCCGGCGGTGGTGTGAGCTGTGGCCATGACCAACTCCTCACGGAGGAACGTCTGTCTGTCCGTGACTTGACGGTAGTTCGACTTCGTCGGAACCGCCACGGCACTACTGTGGACAGCTTCTCGATCCGCCTCGGCGTACCCGGGCGGTGGGTAGCAGGACCACGAGGCCGGTGATTGCTGGCACCGAGCCGGGTGAGGGTAGCTGATACCACGACGGGGCCTGGAGCGAGTGGGCTCCCGGGGTCCCTCGGGGTGAACCCTGACGAAATTCATGGTCGTCATCCGATGGCCTGAACGGTATTCGCCACTAGCGTCGATCAGGCACGGACGCCGTGCACGTTTCGATCCCGTGGTCATCACGATGCGGGCATCCCCAACATGATCATCGGTGGGCTTCAGCCCGGCGTGGGCTCTCCTGCCAACTACAGTGGGAAAGGAACCCGGTGAGACGCTCTATCCGTACCGCCGTCGTCGCCGCGTTGGTAGTGACGGCATCACTGGTTGCTCCGTCGTCCGTAGCCGCCGCGGCTCGGAACCCCGTCGTCTTCGTCCATGGAATGACCACCGATGCCAGCGATTGGAACACATGGATCGACAGGTTCAGGGCGGACGGCTACCAGAGTTCTGAGCTCTACACCTGGTCCTACGATTGGAAACAGTCCAACGCGACCACCGCTGCGCAACTCCAGACCAAGGTGCAGGAGGTGCTCGCCGCGACCGGTGCCGCGAAGGTCGACATCGTCGCCCACTCCATGGGTGTCCTCAGCTCCCGCTGGTACCTCAAGAACATGGGCGGGACGGAAACCGTGGACGACTTCGTTTCCATAGCTGGCGTGAACCACGGAACCAATGTGGCGGTATTCCTCCCCGTGGTCACCGGGGGTAACGGAACCGAGGCGTCCGTGTTCTGTCCCGTCTACAAGTCCTGCAGGGAAATGTTCTGGGGCAGTAGCTTCCTCCGTTCCCTGAACTCGGGAGACGAGACGCCGGGAAGCGTGCGCTATGCCGCCCTCTGGTCCACCTGCGACGCAGTCATCGATCCCGATATTTCCGCAAAACTCGATGGTGCGGCAAATATGTCGGTGGGCTGCGTAGCGCACACCGAGATGAACGAGGACGCCAGTAACTACACCAAGGTCCGCGACTTCATCGCCTGACAGCGGCCAGCGGGCGACCACAGCCCTGCCCGGCGTACGGCGGATCTCCAGCCCCAGAGCTACCGCAACCAGCCAGGGGCGGGCTCCTGAATGGATCCGCACCCGTGGCTAGCGCAGCTGGGCCATCTCGTGTAGATGATCGAAAATGATGCGATCGACTGGGGAGACCCGGTGACGGTCGGCGTGGGTGAGCCAGACGATCTCCTCGATTTCGCTGCTGGGTTGCAGGAGGCCCCGGTAGCCGGCGGTGTAGCAGGTCATCTGGACCGTGATTCCGGCTGGGTGTCCGTGGGCCTGGGCGCGGAAGGTTCCGACATGCGTGGCGGTGTCGGGGGTGATGGTCACGCTGAGTTCTTCCTGAATCTCGCGGACGAGCGTGTCAAGGTCGCCTTCGCCGGGTTCTCGTTTGCCGCCGGGGAGGTAGTAAACGTCCTTTCCACGTGATCGGGAGCTGAGGATCGCGCCGTCCTCAAGGTGGATCCAGGCGATCTTGTCGATCATGATCATGTGATACTCCGGAGTGGCCGGCTCTGACTGTCCATGATCGTCGTCACGTACAGTCTGGGCGAGACATACCCTAGGGTCGCGGTGATGACGGCAATCTATCGGCCGGCAGTGCGGGTGATCTGTCTGGACGCGGCGTGCTGCGTGCTTCTCCTGCGTTGGCATGATCCAGTTGACGGGGTGTGGCTGTGGGAACCGCCCGGCGGCGGCATCGAGCCAGGCGAGACGCCGCTGGCGGCGGCACGACGGGAGCTGATGGAGGAGACCGGGCTGGACCCCGGGGCGGTCCTTGACCGGTCGGTGCCCGTCGAGCGGACTGTGCGCTGGAAGGGCAAGCGGTATGTCGGTCCGGAGGACTTCTTCGTGGCGCACTTCGCTGCGGACCGCCCCGCGCTGACCCGGACCGGGCTGCTTCCGGACGAGCAGGTCGAGCTGCATTCCCACGCGTGGGTGCCGTGGACGGATCTGACCTCGCTTTTAGATCGAGTCGAGCCGCCGGAGCTGTTGACCGTGCTTCGCGTGTTGCAACCGGATGGCCCCTGGTGCGAGGCACGGAGCGGCTAGCGGCGGTGGCCGTGCCACTGTGGCTAGGTCCACGCCAGGAAGCGCTGATAGAGGTCGGATGCCTTGTGGACCTGCGCGAGTTGGGCGTCCGCCTCGGCCATCAGTGCCGCCAGGTAGGGGCGGAGCGCGACACGGTTGTCGCGATACTCGGTCAGGAGGGCGACTCGGGCCGAGGAGCATGGCTATGAGTTGGAGTGCAGCCCGCAGAAGATCTGGCGCATTGAGAAGGGATCCGTCCCGGTTCGTGCTACTGACGTCAAGATCCTCTGCCAGCTTTACGAGGCCACAGCGGACCTGACGGCAGGTTTGGTCGCCCTGGCACGAGAAACCAAGGCCAAAGGGTGGTGGCACGCGTACGGGGATGCCGTCCCGGGTTGGTTTGAGCTGTATGTGGGCCTAGAAGGTGCTGCCACCCGGGTGCGCAAGTACGAGCCGGCGTTGATCCCCGGCCTACTTCAGGCGCACGCGTACATGGAATCGGTGGTCCGAGCGGATCGGCCTGACCTGGAAGATGCGGATGTCGAGCGACGCATGGCGGTGAAGATGGAGCGGCAGGGCCTACTGTCGCGTCACTTCCCCCCGCCACCCCATCTGGAAGTGATCATCTGTGAAGGGGCGCTGCGGCGCACCCCCGCTGTTCCTGGCGCAATGGCACAGCAGTTGTGGCACCTGCTCAAGGCGAACGAGCGACCCCACGTCAGTGTGCGGGCACTGCCCCTTGGGGCCGGGCCACATCGAGCATCGGTTTCGGGGGCGTTCACTATCTTGGACTTCCCGCCAGACGAGGCTGGTAGACACGAGCCGTCGACCATATACAGTGAGTCACTGACGGGGGCGCTCTACCTCGACAAGCCTGGCGAGACCGAAACGTACGATGCAGTGTGGGCAGACCTAAGGGATGTCTCGTAACCCCGATGTCCGTCTGTTAGGGACAGTCGTGCAGGATGTTCGGGGTGCAGGTGATCACGTCAGCCCGCCCGGAGTGGATCTTCCCGTTCACCGGATTGCAG
>NZ_JABZED010000003.1:611292-692820 GCF_013416675.1 Salinispora sp. H7-4 | reverse complement strand
TGCGGCCCGCGCTGACCGCTGCGGCCCGCGCTGACCGCTGCGGCCCGCGCTGACCGCTGCGGCCGTCGCCGGTCAGAGCGGTTCGGCCAACAGGGCCTCGGTGATCTTCTGGCAGTTGTCCATGCCGACCTGGTAGCCCTGCGCGACCGGGTAGCGCAGCATCACGCCCATCGTCCAGGTATCACCGATTGCCAGGCAGTTGACGTGGTTCTCCTGCTCGCGGGTGCGGTCGACCCAGCCGTTCTTGATGGCGATGGTCTCGCTGACCGCCGACGGGAACACCTTGCGGATGCCGAAGTCGCCGGCGCCCCGGACCGACCGCATCTCCTCAAGGAGCCAGTCCGTCCACTCCGGGCCGGCGGCCCTGCCGTCGGCGATGCACTCACCGAGCCGGGCGGTGTCCCGCGGGGACAGCTCGGTCCGGCTCCAGCCGCCGTCCTCCGCGACGTTGCTGTCGGTCAGCTCGCAGTGGGACAGCAGGCGTTCGATGGTGACGGACCCGCCGAGGTTGTTGTAGAACTCCTGGGTGCGGGTGTTGTCGCTGTCCCGGATGATCTTGGTGGCGTCGGCGAGTTCGGTCTCGGTCGGGGTCCGGCCGGCCTCCACCGTGCGGCGCAGATAGTCGGCGACGATCCAGGATTTGATCATCGAAGCCGTGGTGCTGGTCTCGGCCATGTTCTCCGAGCCGATGATCTCACCGGTACGGCGGTCCAGCACACTCCAGGCGTACCAGCCGTCGATGTCCAGGCTGGTGAGATCGTTCGCTGCGAAGGGCAGCGGTTCGAGGGTCGGGCTCGGTGATGGCGTCGGCTGGGCCTGCTCTTCACGGCCGTCGGACTGCTCCTGCGCTGGGCCTTCGCCCCACCGGGCCGTGGCCGCCGACTCGAAGGGCGACCCGGGTAGCAGGCGGAGGGAGACCAGTACGAAACCGATCAGGATGGCCGTGATCGCGGCCAGCTTGAGCAGTGAGGTGCCGCCCTGCTGTGCGTCGGGCTGGCTGGCCATCAGAGGGCCCCGGTCGGCTGCTGCGGCACCTTCAGGGCGGCGCCGGGCTGCGGGGTGACGAGCTGGGTGGCGACGCTCGCGCAGGTCTGGGCGCCGTAGTCGAGCCCGCTCTGCTGCGGGTAGCGCATCATCACGGCGAGGCTCCACCGGTCGTTCACCGCGAGGCAGTTGACGTGCCAGTTGCCGTCGTAGTTCAGCGCCGTCCACCCGTTCTTCATGCCGACCGGGCCCTGGCTGGTGATCGACTCGGGGAGGCCGTCAACGATGCCCCAGCGGCCGCCGCCGGAACGCTCCTTCTGGTCGTCGGCGGCGGTCGTACCGCGAACCTGACTCATCTCGTCCAGCAGGAACTCGGTCCACGTCGGCCCGGCGGCCGTGCCGTCGGCGATGCAGTCGCCGAGCCGGACCGCGTCCCGGGGGGACATCTGGGTGAAGCTCCACCACCCGACGTAGCCCGGCACGGTGCCGGGTTTGGTGTCGGTGAGGCCGCAGGTGCTGATCATCCGGTCGATGGTGGCCGACCTGCCGACCTCCCGGTAGAGCAGGTTCGCCGCGTCGTCGTTGCTGTCCCGGATCGCGGTGGTGATGGCCTCGCGCATCGTCGTCGAGAGCGACTCGTCACCGAGCTGGTTCAGGTAGTCGGCGGCGAACCACACCTTGATCATTGATTCGGTGGAGCTGGTGTCGGTGCGGTTCTCCGCACCGGAGATCGTGTCGGTCTGGCGGTCCATCAGCGCCCAGGAGAAGAACTCGCCCTCGAAGGGCACGGACACCGGCGCGTCGGCCAGGGTCGGCGGCGGGGGTGCGGAGGGGGTGGGCGTGGGGACGCTCGCCTCGGAGTCGGTGCCGCCGTCGTCGAGGCGGGCGTACGCAGCGGGAATGATCAAAGCAATTCCGAGGACCACCGCCAGGACGGCTAGCAACCGGGGACGCATAACTGGGTGAACTCCAGATGTCGGGGCCAGGGGGCCGGCTCGCAGGGCCGGGGGAGGGATCGGCGCGGCCGAGGCGGGGGCGGCCTCGGTTACGTAAACGATCGCCGGCAGCAGGTCGGTGTGACCGCGGGGAAGTCTACGTCTGGATCTGCGCCGTGCCGAGGCTCGCTCGCGGCGAAGGCGTGTCATAGGTGGCGGGAGGTGCAGACAGCGCCCGCTTTCTACCCCTTTTTGGTGGTTGATTGTGACTCGGCTCATAAGGGCTGGTGGGTGCGGGGTTTTCGCCTCCGGCCGGAAAGCTGTTACACCCCCTAGAGATTGGTGTGTCGAGCTGTAACACTTGAGGTATGTATGGGAATGACTTCCCCGCCGACGACACCTCCAGCGGCCTGCTCGGCGAGGTCGAGGCGGCCGAGCTGGCGCTGCGGGAGGCGGCCGAGCGTGGGCGTGACGGTGCCGCGGGCGCGGATCCGGCCGCCTACTTCGCCGAGGTCATCGCCGCCGACCAGAAGGTCGAGCCGCGGGACTGGATGCCGGAGGCGTACCGCGCGACCCTGATCCGGCAGATCGCCCAGCACGCCCACTCCGAGATCATCGGGATGCAGCCGGAGGGCAACTGGATCACCCGTGCCCCCTCCCTCAAGCGCAAGGCGATCCTGCTCGCCAAGGTGCAGGACGAGGCCGGCCACGGCCTCTACCTCTACGCCGCCGCGGAGACCCTCGGGGTCAGCCGGGACGAGCTGGTTGACCTGCTGCTGGCCGGCCGGCAGAAGTACAGTTCGATCTTCAACTACCCGACCCTCAGCTGGGCCGACATGGGCACGATCGGATGGCTGGTGGACGGCGCGGCGATCGTCAACCAGGTGCCCCTGTGTCGCTGCTCGTACGGGCCGTACGCGCGGGCGATGATCCGGATCTGCAAGGAGGAGTCGTTTCACCAGCGGCAGGGGTACGAGCTCCTCCACACCCTCGCCCACGGCACCCCGGCCCAGCGGGAGATGGCGCAGGAGTCGGTGAACCGCTGGTGGTACCCGTCGCTGGCGATGTTCGGCCCGCCGGACACCGACTCCACCCACTCCGCCCAGTCGATGGCCTGGAAGATCAAGCGCTTCTCCAACGACGAGCTGCGCCAGCGGTTCGTGGACATGTGTGTGGGCCAGGCCGAGGTGCTCGGCCTCACGCTTCCCGACCCGGCGCTGTGCTGGAACGACGAGCGCGGCGGCTACGACTTCACCCAGCCCGACTACACGGAGTTGATGCGGGTGATCAAAGGGGCGGGTCCGTGTAACCGGCAGCGGATGGAGCACCGTCGTCGGTCACACCGGGAGGGTGCCTGGGTCCGGAACGCCGCCGCCGCGTACGCGGTAGAGCAGGCGAGCAAGAAGGAGAAGGTGGCGTGAGCGAGTACAGCGAGCCGACCAGCCAGCCGGGTGGGGCTTCGCCGGCGCCCCTCTGGGAGGTCTTCGTCCGGGCCCGGCGCGGGCTGGCGCACACCCACGTCGGCAGCCTGCACGCGGCCGACGCCGAGCTTGCCCTGCACAACGCCCGGGACCTCTACACCCGGCGACAGGAGGGGGTGTCGATCTGGGTGCTGCCGGCCGCCGCCATCACCGCGTCGAGCCCGGACGAGAAGGATGCCTTCTTCGACCCGGCGGCGGACAAGGTCTATCGGCACCCGACCTTCTACGAGGTGCCGGAGGGGGCTGCTCACCTGTGACCGCGCATGTCGAACAGACCGTGCCGGGGGCCGAACAGACCGTGCCGGGGGCCGTGCAGGCCGCGCCGGAGTCGGTCACCAAGCGCTTCGAGTTCGTCCTGGGCCTCGCCGACGACGCGCTCGTCGCGGCCCAGCGGCTGGCCGAGTGGTGCACCCGCGGGCCGGAGATGGAAGAGGACATCGCCCTGGCCAACATCGCCCTCGACCAGCTTGGGGCGGCTCGCCTGCTGTTGACCTACGCAGGCGAGCTGGAGGGAGCCGGACGGGACGAGGACGCGTTGGCGTACCGGCGCGACGACCGGGAGTTCCGCAACTGCCTCCTGGTCGAGCTGCCCAACGGTGACTTCGCGGTGACCATGGCGAAGCTGCTCTTCCTGGCGGCGTACCAGGTGCCGCTCTACACCGCGCTGGCCGACTGCGGCGACGAGCGGCTGGCCGCGATCGGGGCGAAGGCGCGCAAGGAGTCGGCCTACCACCTGGAGCACGCCTCGTTGTGGGTGCGGCGGCTCGGCGACGGCACCGACGAGTCGCACCGTCGGATGCAGGCGGCGGTGGACGAGGTCTGGCCGTACCTGCACGAACTCTTCACCCCGGACCCGGCCGCGCCGGTCGACCCGGCCACCCTGCGGGCCGACTTCGACTCCGTCGTGTCCAGTGTGCTCACCGAGGCCACGTTGACGGTGCCCGAGACCTCCTGGACGCCGGCTGGCGGCCGGAACGGCGTGCACACCGAGCACCTGTCGTACCTGCTCGCCGAGCTGCAGGTGCTGCACCGCGCGCATCCCGGAGCGTCCTGGTGACGACCGCCCAGGCTGCGGTGGCCGCGGTGGTGGACCCCGAGCTCCGGGTGATCACCATCGAGGAGCTCGGCATCCTGCGGTCGGTTGCCGAGGAGCCGGCCACCGGCCGGGTGGTGGTCACCATCACCCCCACCTACACCGGTTGCCCGGCGATGGAGGCGATCCAGGCCGACATCCGTCGCGCGCTCGCCGCCGCCGGCCACCCGCAGGTCGAGGTCCGTACCGTCTACACGCCGGCGTGGAGTACCGACTGGATCACCGAGGCGGGGCGGGCCAAACTCGCCCGGGCCGGCATCGCCCCACCCGGTCCCGTCCGCCCCACCGGCCCGGTACCGCTGACCCTGACCGTCCGCTGCCCGTGGTGCGGATCCCCGGAGACCGAGCAGATCAGCCGCTTCGGTTCGACCGCGTGTAAGGCTTTACGGCGCTGCCGATCCTGTACCGAACCCTTCGACCACCTGAAGGCACTGTGACTGTCACGATCACCCGACCGACCCGTCGTCGGCCGGTCTTCCACCCGCTGCCCGTGGCCACCGTCGACCGGCTCACCGCCGACGCGGTGGCGGTCACCTTCGCCGTACCGGACGAGCTGTGCGCGACCTTCGCGTTCGCGCCCGGCCAGCATCTGACCGTGCGTCGGACGACGGAGCCGGGCGAGGAGGTACGGCGCTCGTACTCGATCTGTTCGACGCCCCAGGAGCTGGCCGAGCGGGGCGTGCTGCGGATCGGGGTCCGGGAGATCCCCGGCGGCGCCTTCTCCGGGTACGCCTGCGGGGCGCTACGGGGCGGGGACACCGTCGAGGTGCTGCCGCCGCTCGGTCACTTCACCACCGCGCTGCACCCGGACCGGGTACGCGCCTACGCGGCGGTGGCCGCCGGCTCCGGCATCACCCCGGTGCTCTCCCTGGTTGCCACGGCCCTGGCCGTCGAGCCCGCCAGCACCTTCACCCTGGTGTACGGCAACCGCGCGGCGAACACCGTGATGTTCGCCGAGGAACTCGCCGACCTGAAGGATCGGTACCCGACCCGACTGCACCTGGTCCACGTGCTCTCCCGCGAGCAGGGCGAGTCCCCCCTGCTCTCCGGCCGCATCGACGCCGAGCGGCTGGGCCGGCTGCTGGACACCATCGTGCCGGGCGAGGCGATCGAGGAGTGGTTTCTCTGCGGCCCGTACGGGCTGGTGACGGACGCCCAGCGAGTGCTGGCGGCCCGGGGTGTCCCGGAGGCCGCGGTGCACGCCGAGCTTTTCCACGTGGATGCGCCCCCGGAGCCGGTCCGTCGCCCCGAGCACCAACCGACGGCGGGTACCGAGGTCACGATCGTCCTGGACGGGCGGTCGTCAACGGTGACCATGGGCCGGGCGGATCGGGTGCTGGACGCGGCGCTGCGGGTCCGCGCGGAGCTGCCGTACGCGTGTAAGGGGGGAGTCTGCTCGACCTGCCGGGCGAAGGTCGTGGCCGGCGAGGTGACGATGGCCCGCAACTACGCGCTGGAGCCGGACGAGCTGGCAGCGGGTTACGTCCTGACCTGCCAGTCCAGCCCGACCACCGATCGGCTCACGGTTGACTACGATGCCTGAGCCCACCGGGCGGGGCCGGCCGTGGATGGTCGGCCACCCGGGCGGCGGCGGGTTGACGGCCGGAGAGCTCACACCGCCGGTGGCCGCTCGTCACCGGTCGGGCCGGGGCGACGTAGGCTCGGGAGCGTGACGGTGAGCCGGGAGATCAACGACATCCTGCAACGCGGCGCGGACGGCGGGCGGATCACGCCTGAGGAGGCCCTGCTGCTCTACACCGAAGCGCCCTTGCACGCGCTGGGTGAGGCGGCCGACGCGGTACGGCGCCGGTGGTACCCGGACAACATCGTCACGTACCTGATCGACCGCAACATCAATTACACGAACGTCTGCGTGACGGCGTGCCGGTTCTGCGCCTTCTACCGCGCGCCCAAGCATCGGGAGGGCTGGACCCACCCGACGGAGGAGATCCTGCGCCGCTGCGGTGAGGCGGTCGAGCTGGGTGCCACCCAGGTGATGCTGCAGGGTGGGCACCATCCCGACTACGGGGTGGAGTACTACGAGGAGCTCTTCTCCTCGGTAAAGCGGGCCTACCCGCAGCTCGCCATCCACTCGATCGGCCCGAGCGAGATCCTGCACATGGCGAAGGTGTCCGGTGTGGGGCTGACCGAGGCCATCACCCGGATAAAGGCGGCCGGCCTGGACTCGATCGCGGGCGCCGGCGCCGAGATGCTGCCGGCCCGGCCGCGGAAGGCGATCGCGCCGTTGAAGGAGTCCGGTGAGCGCTGGCTCGAGGTGATGGAGCTCGCCCACCAGCAGGGCGTCGAGTCGACCGCGACGATGATGATGGGCACCGGGGAGACCGCCACCGAGCGGATCGAGCACCTCCGGATGATCCGCGACGTGCAGGACCGGACGCGGGGTTTCCGGGCGTTCATCCCGTGGACCTACCAGCCGGAGAACAACCACCTCAAGGGGCGGACCCAGGCCACCACCCTGGAGTACCTGCGGCTGGTGGCGGTGTCCCGGCTTTTCTTCGAGACCGTGCCGCACCTCCAGGCGTCGTGGCTCACCACCGGCAAGGATGTCGGTCAGCTCGCGCTGCACATGGGGGTTGACGACCTGGGCTCGATCATGTTGGAGGAGAACGTCATCTCCTCGGCCGGAGCGCGGCACCGGTCGAACCTGCACGACCTGATCGGGATGATCCGATCGGCGGACCGGATCCCCGCTCAGCGGGATACCCACTACCGGCGACTCGCCGTGCACCGCACTCCCGCCGAGGACCCGCGGGATGACCGGGTGGTGTCGCACTTCTCGTCGATCGCCCTTCCCGGCGGCGGCGCCGGGAAGACGCTGCCACTGGTTGACGCCGGCTGAGGTGGCTGGCCGGCGCCACCCGCGGATGAGGGTTTCCACGGGTGGGCCGGACGGTCCGCGGCTGTGGGCCGTAGGTATCGACCTCGATGGCCTGTTCGCTGATGTGACGGTCCCCGTTGTGGATGACAAAGCCCGCCAGCCCGGACATTCCCCCGGCGTGGCGGCGCGGGGTTACGTCAGCCTGCCCGCACAGTGGGCTAGCCAGGGTGATCGTCGCCCGCTAATGTCCCGGCCCGGTGCTTCGGGTCCGGCGAGCTGCCCGGGCCGGCCCGTCCCGATCAAGGGTGGCGGGCCTCCGCTCGTTTTCGAATTCGTGTCCCTAACCCTCGGGGGGATCGATGATGTTGCTCCACCGTCCGTCGCTGGCCCGGGTCGGGGCGGTCGCCCTGCTCGTCGCGGCCGGCAGCATCGGGGTGTCCGCTCCGGCGCACGCCGCCGACCAGGCCGACCTGGCATTGATCCCGCTCAGCTACGAGCTGGCCAAGGGCGTCGAGGAGGCCAGGGCCAAACCCTTCAAGATCCAGATTGACAACACCCGTGGCACGGCCGACGCGAAGTCCGTGCGGGTGACCGTCGAGACGGCGAACCTCAAGGAGCACAAGGTCGGCGTGGTCGTCCCGGCGGGCTGCGAGGCCGCCGGCACCACGTTCAGCTGCCTGCTCGGCGATCTACCCGCTGGCACCACCGAGGACTTCGGCATCCCCCTCTTCTCCCTCGGCAAGCGCGGTGACGCTGGTCATCTGGTCGTCACCGTGACCTCGGCCACCGCCGATCCGGTCTCGGCGGACAACAAGCTCGAGCACCGCATCAGGGTCGCCAAGCCCGGCTACGACCTCACCAGCTGGGTACAGGACGTCTACGCCGACGTGGAGGTGGACGGCGACGACAGCGGTGAGCCGGCCCGGACGCCGGTCCTGCCCGGCGGGACCGCGCCGCTGGACTGGGCCGTGTACAACCACGGCAGCCGCTCGGCCACCGGTATCGCGTACGGGTTCACCCTGCCGGCCGGCGTCGACTTCGCCGAGTTGCCGGCGGGCTGCACCGAGTCGGGTCTCGACGGCCCGGCGCAGGTGCACTGCACCGACCCCGGCGCGGTACTGGAACCCGGCGAGTTCTACACCGCACCGGCGCGGGTGCGGGTGGGCGCGGACGTGACCGAGTCGGTGCTCCGCCCGGGCTTCCTCTACTCGGTGGGTCTCGATCTCGCCTCCGGTGCGCCGGCGGCGGCGCCACGTACCGCCTCCGAACTCCAGCTCCGGACCTTCGCTGAGGTTGACCCCGGTGACGGGATGGCCCAGTTCGACGTCTTCGTCGGCTTCTCCGCGTCCCCGGAACCGACCCCCACCCCCACCGGGGAGCCGACCGGTTCGCCGAGCCCGACCGCCACGGCGGCCCCGGACGGCTCCGGTGGTGGCGGCGGCCTACCGGTCACCGGGATGCAGGTCGGTCTGATCGGTGGCGTTGGTGCGGCCGTCCTGCTGGCCGGTGCGGCGCTGCTGCTGCTCTCGCGGCGGCGGAAGGTGGTCCTGGTGAACCCGGGACAGGAGCGGGACACCGACTGACCCTGGTCAGCGGCGAGGGGGCGGGGCGGCTCGACGGCCCCCGCCCTCGTTCCGTGGGCCCCGGCGCGGATGGCCTGGTAGGGGGCCCTCCCGGCGGGAGGTGCGACGGCTGGCACAGTGGAGGGGTGAGTACGTCTCAGGGCCAGCGCGCCAGCCTGGACAAGCAGCCGCATGAGGTCGCCGCGATGTTCGACGGGGTGGCCGCCCGCTATGACCTGGCGAATACCGTTCTCTCCTTCGGGCAGGACCGGTCCTGGCGGCGGGCGACCCGGGCCGCGCTGGGCCTGCGACCTGGCGAGCGGGTGTTGGACGTGGGTGCCGGCACCGGCGTCTCGACCGGGGAACTCGCCCGTTCGGGGGCGTACGCCGTCGGCGCGGACCTCTCCCTGGGCATGTTGGCCGCGGGCCGGCGGACCCGCCCCGAGGTGCCCCTGTTGGCCGGGGACGCGCTGCGGTTGCCCTTCGCCGATGCCAGCTTCGACGCGGTGACCATCTCCTTCGCGCTGCGCAACGTGCAGGACACCGCGGCGGCGCTGCGCGAGCTGGCCCGGGTCACGAAGTCCGGCGGCCGGCTGGTGGTCTGTGAGTTCAGCACCCCGGTCAACCCCGCCTTCCGCACGATCTACCTGTCGTATCTGATGCGGTCGCTGCCGGCGGTGGCGCGGTCGGTGGCGAGCAGCCCGGACGCGTACGTCTACCTGGCGGAGTCGATCCGCGCGTGGCCGGATCAGGCGGCGCTGGCGGAGCTGATCGGGTCGGCGGGCTGGGAGCGGGTGGGCTGGCGCAATCTGACCGGCGGCATCGTCGCGCTGCACCGTGCCTTCCGGCCGTGACGGCGGCGCCCGTGCCTCGGGTGGGCCGGCCGCCAAAACGGCGATTCGTGCCGAAGTGCGCTGCCACCCCGCCCCTGCCGCCGCTGACCGGCAGGTTTCTCGTAAGTTAGGTGCCCCTAATATGCGGCCGGCAGCTGGCCGGTCATAGACTCCATACCGTCTGGCTTGTGAACGTTTTCACGAGCGTGCGGGAGGGGAGGTGCGGATGACCACGGAGAACGACGCCGAGGTGATCGTCGTGGGCGCGGGCCCAGGTGGTTCGGCGACCGCGTACCACCTGGCCCAGCACGGCGTCCGAGTCTTGCTGCTGGAGAAGACCGAGTTCCCCCGGGAGAAGGTCTGCGGCGACGGGTTGACCCCGCGCGCGGTGCGCCAGCTGCTGCGGATGGGCGTGGACACCTCGGTCGAGGCGGGCTGGGTGCGCAACCGTGGCCTGCGGGTCGTCGGCGGTGGCCTCCGGCTCGAGTTGGACTGGCCCGACCTGGCCAGCTTCCCCAACTACGGCCTGGTGCGTCCCCGGCTGGACTTCGACGAACTGCTCGCCCGGCGCGCCGTCGCCGCCGGTGCCGAGTTGCGCACCGCGGTGGAGGTCACCGCCCCGATCTTCGATCGTGCCGGCCGGGTGGTCGGGGTGGAGGCGGCAGTCGGACCGGAGCAGGAACCGGCCACCTTCCGGGCGCCCCTCGTGGTCGCCGCGGACGGCGTATCCGGCCGCTTCCCGCTCGCCCTCGGGCTGGCCAAGCGGGATGACCGGCCGCTCGGCGTGGCGGTCCGGCGGTACTACCGCTGCCCGGCCAAGCATGACGACAACTACCTCGAGTCCTGGCTGGAGCTGCGCCGCAAGGGCAGCGACGCGCTGTTGCCCGGCTACGGCTGGATCTTCGGGCTGGGCGATGGCCGGGTGAACGTCGGGCTCGGCGTCCTGAACTCCTCCTCCGCCTTCGGTAAGACGAACTACCGGCGGTTGCTCACCGACTGGCTGGCCAACACCCCCGAGGAGTGGGGGATCGCCGACGAGGCCAACGCCGAGGGGTCGATCCTCGGCGCGGCGCTGCCGATGGGCTTCAACCGGGTGCCGCACTACGCCCGCGGCACACTGCTCGTCGGCGACTCCGGCGGCATGGTCAACCCGTTCAACGGCGAGGGCATCGCGTACGCGATGGAGTCGGGGGAGCTGGCCGCGGAGGTCGCGGTGCAGGCGCTCGCCCGTCCGGCCGGCGTCGAGCGGGAGCGTGCGCTGATGGCGTACCCGGCGGAGCTGAAGGCCCGGTTCGGCGGCTACTACCGGCTCGGCGGCATCTTCGTGAAGCTGATCGGTCGCCCCGAGATCATGCGGGCGGCCACGAAGTACGGACTGCCGCACCCGATGTTGATGCGCTTCGTGCTCAAGTTGTTGGCCAACCTGACCGACCCGCGCGACGGGGATGCGATGGACCGGGTCATCAACGCGATGACGAAGGCGGCGCCAGCTGTGTGACGCGGTCTGGATCGCGGTGTGTTTTGACCCCGCCGGCAATCGCCGATCGGGATGTGAATAGTGTGATATTTGTCCAGCATCGAGGGCAGGGAAGGACGAGCAGGAGAAACGATGTCGCTCTCGCCTTACATACCGATCATCGGGTTGTTCGCCCTCGCCGCGGCGTTCGCGCTGTTCTCCGTGGCAGCCGCCCGCCTCGCCGGCCCGCGCCGTTACAACCGGGCCAAGCTCGAGGCGTACGAGTGTGGAATCGAGCCGAGCCCGCAGCCGGTCGGCGGCGGCCGGTTTCCGATCAAGTTCTACCTGACGGCGATGCTCTTCATCGTCTTCGACATCGAGATCATCTTCCTCTTTCCCTGGGCTGTCTCGTTCGATGCCCTGCCGATCTTCGGCCTGGTGGAGATGGTCCTGTTCATCGTCGCGGTCTTCGTCGCGTACGCCTTCGTGTGGCGGCGCGGCGGCCTGGACTGGGACTGAGGAAGGAACCGTAGATGGGTATCGAGGAGAAACTCCCCGCCGGTGTCCTGCTCACCTCGGTGGAGAAGTTCGTCAACTGGTCGCGTAAGTCGTCGGTCTGGGGGGCCACCTTCGGCCTCGCCTGCTGCGCCATCGAGATGATGGCGGCCGGCGGACCGCACTACGACATGGGCCGTTGGGGCATGGAGGTCTTCCGGGCCTCACCCCGGCAGGCCGATCTGATGATCGTTGCCGGGCGGGTGAGCCAGAAGATGGCCCCGGTGCTCCGGCAGATCTACGACCAGATGGCCGAGCCCCGCTGGGTGCTGTCGATGGGCGTCTGCGCCAGCAGCGGGGGCATGTTCAACAACTACGCGATCGTCCAGGGCGTTGACCACGTCGTGCCGGTGGACATGTACCTGCCCGGCTGCCCGCCGCGGCCGGAGATGCTCATCGACGCGGTCCTCAAGCTTCGCGAGAAGATCATGCACGAGCCCCTCGGTCCGAACGGCCGCAAGATGGCGGAGGCCCGCAAGGCCCGCGGTGACGTGCCGGTCGTGCCCTACGGGTCGATGCCGTCGTCGTACCGCAGTGACAAGGCCCGCCGCGCCGAGTGGACGAAGGCTGTCCGCGAGGGCCGCGAGGAGCAGCTGCGGATCGAGAACTGGATGAAGGCCCAGCCCCACCTGCAGCAGTACGAGGGGTTGAAGAAGTGACTGAGCTTGCGAGCCCCGCGGTCGTGAACGGAGGGCCGGTGACATGAGCGCACCCCAGGACAGGACGGACGACGGCGGCGTGCCGGTACCGGTGACCCCGGCCGGGGCCACCGGCGGCGCTCCGGCCGAGCTGCCCCCGTCGAGCCCCGCCGGGCGCGGGATGTTCGGCGACCAGGGCACCGGTGACGTCTCCGGCTACGGCGGGCTGGTCCGCCCGCAACGGCCGATCGAGGCGGCCACCCGGCCGTACGGCGGCTACTTCGACGAGGTCACCGACGCGCTGGAGGAGGCGTACCCGGCCTTCGGCGAGGCGATCGAGAAGGTCGTGGTGGACCGGGGTGAGCTGACCCTGCACATCCGCCCGGAGCGGATCGCCGAGGTGTGCCAGGTGATGCGGGACGACCTCTCGCTCCGGTTCGAGCTCCTCTCGTCGGTATCCGGGGTGGACTACCTCGGCGCCGACGCCCGCCGGCTGCACGTGGTCTACCAGCTGACCTCGATGACCTACCGGCGTCAGGTGCGGCTGGAGGCGGCGGTCTCCGCCGAGGAGCCGCACCTGCCCAGCGTGACCAGCGTCTACCCGACCGCAGACTGGCAGGAGCGGGAGGCGTACGACATGTTCGGCGTCATCTTCGACGGTCACCCCGGTCTGACCCGGATCCTCATGCCGGACGACTGGGAGGGCCACCCGCAGCGCAAGGACTATCCGCTGGGTGGTGTGCCGGTCGAGTACAAGGGCGCCGAAATCCCGCCACCGGACCGCCGGAGGTCGTACCAGTGAGTGAGCTTGCGAGCCCGGTCGCGAACGGAGGGCAGGGACGGTGAGCGCGAGGAGTGAGCTTGCGAGCCCCGCAGTCGTGAACGGAGGGCAGGGACGGTGAGCGCGAGGAGTGAGCTTGCGAGCCCCGCAGTCGTGAACGGAGGGCAGGAAGAGTGAGCGCGTCCAACTACGCCACCGAGCGGGAGACCGCCGAGGGCAAGGTCTTTACCGTCACCGGCGGGGACTGGGATGTCGTCCTCTCCGGCACTGACCCGATCAACGACGAGCGGATCGTCGTCAACATGGGTCCGCAGCACCCGTCCACGCACGGGGTGCTCCGGCTGGTTCTGGAGCTGGAGGGCGAGACGGTCCGCGAGCTCCGCTCGGTCGTCGGTTACCTGCACACCGGCATCGAGAAGAACATGGAGTTCCGGAACTGGGTCCAGGGCTCGGCCTTCGTGACCCGGATGGACTACCTCGCCCCGCTGTTCAACGAGACGGCGTACTCGCTGGCGGTGGAGAAGCTGCTCGGCATCGAGGAGCAGATCACCGAGCGGGCGACCACCATCCGGGTCCTGATGATGGAGCTCAACCGGATCTCCTCGCACCTGGTCTGGGTGGCCACCACGGCCATGGAGCTGGGCGCGATCAACATGATGCTCTACGGCTTCCGGGAGCGGGAGTACGTCCTGGAGATCTTCGAGCTGATCACCGGGCTGCGGATGAACCACGCCTACGTCCGCCCGGGTGGGGTGGCGCAGGACGTGCCGGACGAGGCGATCACCAAGATCCGTGACTTCTTGAAGCTGATGCCGAAGAAGCTCGCGGAGTACGAGAAGATGCTCTCCGGTCAGCCGATCTGGCTGGAGCGGACGCAGAACGTCGGGGTGCTCGACGCGACCGGCTGCCTCGCGATGGGCGTGACCGGCCCGGTGCTGCGCTCCGCCGGCCTCGCCTGGGACCTGCGCAAGACGATGCCGTACTGCGGCTACGAGACGTACGAGTTCGACGTGCCGACCCACACCGACGGTGACGTCTGGGGCCGGTACCTGGTCCGGCTGGCCGAGATTCGGGAGTCGTTGAAGCTCGTCGAGCAGGCGGTGGACCGGCTTCGGCCGGGCCCGGTGATGGTGGCGGATCGGAAGATCGCCTGGCCGGCGCAGCTCGCCATCGGAGTCGACGGCATGGGTAACTCGCTGGAGCACGTGGCAAAGATCATGGGCCAGTCGATGGAGTCGCTGATCCATCACTTCAAGCTCGTCACCGAGGGTTTCCGGGTCCCGCCCGGCCAGGTGTACGTGGGCATTGAGGCGCCCCGGGGCGAGCTGGGTGTGCACGCGGTCTCCGACGGGGGGACCCGGCCGTACCGGGTGCACTACCGGGAGCCGAGCTTCGTCAACCTCCAGGCCCTGCCGGCGATGGCCGAGGGCGGCCTGATCGCGGACGTGATCGCCGGTGGCGCCTCGCTGGACCCGGTGATGGGTGGGTGTGACCGGTGAGTGACGCAGTCGCGAACGGAAAGGGGGCACCGATGACCGTGTTTTCCGAGGAAACCCGGGCGCGGGCCCGGGAGATCATCGCTCGGTATCCGGCCGATCGGTCCCGCTCGGCGTTGCTGCCGCTGCTGCACCTGGTGCAGTCGGAGGAGGGGTATGTCTCCCCGGCCGGCATCGCGTTCTGCGCCGAGGTGCTGGGGCTGAACAAGGCCCAGGTCGGTGCGGTCGCCTCGTTCTACACGATGTACAAGCGGCGGCCGACCGGCGACTGGCTGGTCAGCGTCTGCACCAACACGATGTGCAACGTGCTGGGTGGCCAGGAGGTGTACGACGCCCTGGTCGAGCACCTCGGTGTCGGGCACGAGGAGACCACGGACGACGGCACGATCACCCTGGAGCACGCCGAGTGCCTGGCGGCGTGCGACTACGGACCGGTGATGACGGTCAACTACGACTTCTTCGACAACGTGGACCCGAAGACGGCGGTCGGCGTGGTCGACGAGCTGCGGGCCGGTAACCGGCCGACCCCGAGTCGTGGGGCTCGGCTCTGCCAGCTGAAGGAGATGTCGGTGCAGCTCGCCGGCTTCGCCGACGAGCGCGAGGGCGCGGTCGCCGACGGGGGCCCCGGCGAGCCGACCGTGCGCGGGCTGCGGCTGGCGCAGGAGCACGGCATCGCGGTCACCGGGTTCGACCCGAACACGCCGATTCGCAGTAAGGCCGAGGCCGAGCAGGCCGCCGCCGAGGCGAAGGCGAAGGCCGAGGCCGCCAAGCCCGCCGCCGCTTCGGCTGGCGCGGCCGAGGAGAGCCGGCCGGCCGGTTACGCCAAACCCGCCAGCGACGCCAAGCCCGCGGGGGACGAGGCGCCGGTGAAGGAGCGCTCGTTGAAGGACGCAGCGGCGGGCATGGGAGATGCGGCCGGGAACGAAAGGGGCGCCGACCAGTGACCACTCCTCGGCCGGAGACGCTGGCCAAGCTCACGCCGGTGCTCACCAAGCGCTGGCTGTCACCGGATGCCTGGCGGATCGGCACCTATGAGCGGCTGGACGGGTATGCCGCGCTACGCAAGGCGTTGGGTGCCCACCCGGACGACCTGATCCAGCTGGTCAAGGACTCTGGGCTGCGCGGTCGGGGCGGCGCGGGCTTCCCGACCGGCCTCAAGTGGGGGTTCATCCCGCAGGAGCCGGACGGCAGGGCCCCGACCCGACCGCACTACCTGGTGGTCAACGCGGACGAGGGCGAGCCGGGCACCTGCAAGGACCTGCCGCTGATGACGCACGACCCGCACTCCCTGATCGAGGGTGTGATCATCGCGTCGTACGCGATCCGGGCCAACCGGGCCTACATCTACATCCGCGGCGAGGCGGTGCACGCCGCCCGCCGGCTGCGCCACGCGGTGCAGGAGGCGTACGCCCGGAACTACCTCGGTAAGAACATCCTCGGCAGCGGCTTCGACCTGGAGCTGGTGGTGCACTCGGGGGCCGGGGCGTACATCTGCGGTGAGGAGACCGCGCTCCTGGACTCGCTGGAGGGATTCCGCGGCCAGCCCCGGCTGCGCCCGCCGTTCCCGGCGACCCACGGTCTGTACGCCAGCCCGACGGTGGTGAACAACGTCGGCACCATCGCCTCGGTTCCGTATCTCGTGCTGGGGGGTGCCGCCTGGTGGCGGAGCATGGGCACGGAGAAGTCCTCCGGGCCGATGATCTACTCGCTCTCCGGCCGGGTCGTGAACCCGGGCCAGTACGAGTGCTCGATGGGGGTCACGCTCCGCGAGCTGATCGAGCTGGCCGGCGGCATGCAGCCGGGGCACTCGCTGCGGTTCTGGACGCCGGGCGGCTCGTCAACGCCGCTGCTGACCGCCGACCATCTGGACGTGCCGCTGGACTTCGAGGGAGTGGCGGCGGCGGGGTCGATTCTCGGCACCACGGCGACGCAGATCTTCTCCGACCAGGACTGCCCGGTCTACGCGACGTACCGGTGGTTGGAGTTCTACCACCACGAGTCGTGCGGCAAGTGCACCCCGTGCCGGGAGGGCAACTACTGGATGGTCCGGGTCTACCGCCGGATCCTCTCCGGCCAGGGCACCCAGGAGGATCTGGACACGCTCCTGGACACCTGCGACAACATTCTCGGCCGCTCGTTCTGCGGCCTCGGTGACGGTGCCACCAGCCCGGTGACCTCCTCGCTGAAGTACTTCAAGCAGGACTACCTCGACTATGTCGAGGGCCGGACCGCACCGAAGCTTTCCGACAAACAGTTGGTGGGAGCCCACTGATGACGGACGTAGCCAAGCAGACCGAGACGGTCACGCTCACCATCGACGGTATCGAGGTCACCGCCCCCAAGGGGGAGCTGGTGATCCGGGTGGCCGAGCAGATGGGCGTCGAGATCCCTCGGTTCTGCGACCATCCACTGCTGGCCCCGGTGGGGGCCTGCCGGCAGTGCCTGGTCGAGGTGGAGGGGCAGCGCAAGCCGGTCGCCTCCTGCACCCAGGCCGTCGCGGACGGCATGGTGGTGAAGACGCAGCTCTCCTCCCCGGTCGCCAAGAAGGCGCAGGAGGGGATGATGGAGCTGCTGCTCGTCAATCACCCGCTCGACTGCCCGATGTGCGACAAGGGCGGTGAGTGCCCGCTGCAGAACCAGGCGATGTCGACCGGCCGTACCGACTCCCGGTTCCACGAGCACAAGCGTGAGTACGAGAAGCCGCTGGAGATCAGCACGCAGGTGCTGCTCGACCGCGAGCGGTGCGTGCTCTGCCAGCGGTGCACCCGGTTCTCCGAGGAGATCGCCGGCGACAAGTTCATCGACCTGATGAACCGCTCGTCGGCAGAGGAGATCAACATCTACCGGGACGAGGCGTACGGTGACTCGGAGAGCGAGGACGGCGACGTGCCGTTCAACTCGTACTTCTCCGGTAACACCGTCCAGATCTGCCCGGTGGGGGCGCTGACCGGCGCGCAGTACCGCTTCCGCGCCCGCCCGTTCGACCTGGTCTCCAGCCCCAGCGTCTGCGAGCACTGCTCGGCCGGCTGCGCCCAGCGCACCGACTGGCGGCGGGGCAAGGTGCTGCGGCGGCTGGCCGGCGACGACCCGGCGGTCAACGAGGAGTGGAACTGTGACAAGGGGCGCTGGGGCTTCCAGTACGCCCGCGCCACCGACCGGCTGACCACCCCGCTGGTCCGGGACGAGCGCACCGGCGAGCTACGCGAGGCCTCCTGGAGCGAGGCGTTGACGGTCGCCGCCGACGGGCTGCGGGCCGCCCGCGACGGTGGGTCGGGTACGGCGGTGCTCACCGGCGGTCGGCTGACCGTCGAGGACGCCTACGCGTACGGGAAGTTCGCCCGGATCGCGCTGCAGACCAACGACCTCGACTTCCGGGCCCGGCCGGTCTCCCGCGAGGAGGCCGACTTCCTGGCCAGCTCGGTCGCCGGAGCCACCGATGTCAGTTACGCCGACATCGAGCAGGCGCCCGCGGTGGTGCTGGTCGGCCTGGAGCCGGAGGAGGAGTGCCCAATCCTCTTCCTGCGGCTGCGCAAGGCGCACCTGAAGAAGAACCTGACGGTCTACGCCATCGCGCCGTTCGCCACCCGTGGTCTGGAGAAGCTCGGTGCCAAGCTGGCCCGGGTGGTGCCGGGCGAGGAGGCGAGTGTGCTCGCCGAGCACGCGACGGTCGCCGAGGCGCTCAGCCAGCCGGGGGCGGTCCTGCTCGTCGGTGAGCGGCTGGGCGCGACCCCGGGCGGGCTCTCCGCTGCGGCGGAGGTGGCCCGGCGTACCGGCGCCAAGCTGGCCTGGGTGCCGCGGCGCGCCGGTGACCGGGGCGCGGTGGACGCGGGCTGCCTGCCGAACCTGCTCCCCGGTGGTCGTCTGGTCACCGAGCCCGCCGCCCGCGCCGAGCTTGGCGAGGCGTGGGACGTGCCGGCCGGGACCATCCCGAGCCAGGCGGGCCGGGACACGGACGCCATCCTCGCCGCGGCGAGCGCGGGCGAACTCGGCGCGCTGGTCGTGGCCGGAGTCGACCCGGCGGACCTGGCCGACCCCCGACTGGCCGAGCAGGCGTTGGACACGGTGCCCTTCCTGGTCAGCCTCGAGCTGCGTAACAGCGCGGTGGCGCGGCGGGCGAACGTGGTCCTTCCGGTCGCCCCGGTGGTGGAGAAGGCGGGAAGCTTCCTGGACTGGGAGGGACGGCTGCGTCCCTTCGAGGCGGTGCTGAACACCGCCGCGATGACCGACGGCCGGGTGCTGGACGCGATCGCCGCGCAGCTTGACGTACGGCTCGGCACCGCTGACGTGCCGGCCGTCCGCCGCGAGTTGGGCGAGCTGCCCCCGACCCGGACCACGAAGCCGGCCCCGCCGACGGTGGCCCCGGCGGCGGTACCGCAGCCGGGCGCCGGCGAGGCGGTGCTGGCCACCTGGCACCAGCTGATCGACCTGGGCACGCTGACCGAGGGGGACGAGCACCTCGGCGGTACGGCCCGCCCGGCGGTGGTCCGGCTGGCCCGGAGCACCGCGGAGTCGATCGGTGTCGCCGATGCGGACGCGGTGACCGTCGGCACCGAACGCGGCGGCGTGACCCTGCCGGTGGTGGTGACCGAGATGCCGGACGGCGTGGTCTGGCTGCCCACCAACTCGCCCGGATCGACCCTCCGCCGCAGCCTTGGCGTCGCGGCCGGCGCGGTGGTGCGGATCTCCGCCGGTACGACCGGCTCGACCGTTCCCCCGCAGTCCGACGCCCCGGTCGCCGCCGACGTGACCGACCGCCCGGGCCCGCTCCTCAACTCCGGCGGTGTCCAGTGAGGGTGGGGAGAGCACGAGTGGGGCGGGTCAGCCCCGCAGTCGCGACCGAAAGGTGGGCACAGTGACCTTCCTCGCCCAGGAACCGACGCTGGCCGATTTTGGCCAGGACCCGTGGTGGCTGGTCCTGATCAAGATTGTCTTCGCGTTCGCGTTCGGCCTGCTGGCCACGCTGCTCGGCGTCTGGTTCGAGCGGCGGGTCGTCGGCCGGATGGCGGTCCGGCCGGGTCCCAACCAGCTCGGCCCGTTCGGCCTGCTCCAGACGCTCGCGGACGGCATGAAGATGGCCTTCAAGGAGGACATCCTGCCGCGCTCCGCGGACAAGGTCGTCTACTTCTTCGCGCCGGTCATCTCGGTGGTCTGTGCGGTCACCGCGCTGTCGGTGATGCCCTTCGGCCCGATGGTCAGCATCTTCGGGCACCAGACGCCGTTGCAGGTCACCGACGTCTCGGTGTCGGTGCTGCTGGTGCTGGCCTGCTCGTCGATGGCGGTCTACGGCGTGGTGCTGGCGGGCTGGGCCTCCGGCTCGACCTACCCGCTCCTGGGGGGCCTGCGCTCCAGCGCGCAGCTGATCTCGTACGAGGTCGCGCTGGGACTCTCCATCGTGGCGGTCTTCATGCTCTCCGGCACGATGTCGACCAGCGGGATCGTCGCGGCCCAGGGAGAGCGCCCCCAGCTTGATTTCTTCGGCTTCGATGTCTCGGCGCCCGGCTGGTACGCGATCCTGCTCTTCCCGAGCTTCGTCATCTTCTTCATCGCCATCGTCGGGGAGACCAACCGGGCCCCGTTCGACCTGCCCGAGGCCGAGTCCGAGCTGGTCGCCGGCTTCATGACCGAGTACAGCTCGCTGAAGTTCGCGCTGATCATGCTCTCCGAGTACGTCGCCATGGTGACGATGTCGGCGTTCACGGTGACGCTCTTCCTCGGCGGCTGGCGCGCGCCCTGGCCGCTCAGCATCTGGGACGGGGCGAACGCCGGCTGGTGGCCGATGCTGTGGTTCTTCGGCAAGGTCCTCCTCCTCGTCTTTGTCTTCGTCTGGCTGCGGGGCACCCTGCCCCGGCTCCGCTACGACCAGTTCATGCGCCTCGGCTGGAAGGTCCTGCTTCCGCTCAACCTGGTCTGGATCCTGGTGCTGGCGGGCTGGCTGAAGACCCAGGGCTGGGAGCGCGCGGACCGGCTGATCCTCTACGGGGCCATCGCCGGTGTGGTGCTGATCGTCACCCTGATCTGGCCGAACCGGCAGCCGGCGCCGAAGCCGACGCTGGCCGAGGAGGTCAACAACCGGCCGCCGGGTAGCTTCCCGCTGCCGCCGCTGGACCTTCAGGTACCACCGAGCCCGCGGACCCAGCGCATTGTCGCCGAGCGGGAGCCGGCCAACCTCGCCGACACGGACTCCAGGGAGGTGTGACGTGGGCGCGATCACCGGAACGTTCAAGGGCTTCGGGGTCACCTTCTCGCACATGTTCAAGAAGGTGGTCACCACCGACTACCCGTTCAAGCCGCCGGTCGCGGCACCGCGCTATCACGGGCGGCACATCCTCAACCGGCACCCGGACGGCCTGGAGAAGTGCATCGGCTGTGAGCTGTGTGCCTGGGCCTGCCCGGCGGACGCGATCTACGTGGAGGGTGGCGACAACACGGAGGAGGAGCGTTTCTCCCCCGGCGAGCGGTACGCCAGCGTCTACCAGATCAACTATGCCCGCTGCATCTTCTGCGGACTCTGCATCGAGGCGTGCCCGACCCGCTCGTTGACCATGAGCAACGAGTACGAGCTGGCCCGGGACAACCGCCAGGACCTGATCTTCACCAAGGAGCAGCTCCTGGCGCCGCTGCTGTCCGGTATGGAGCAGCCACCGCACCCGATGCGGCTGGGTGACAGCGAGAAGGACTACTACGTCGGCGCGTTGGAGAACCCGGGCACCTCAGCCGGGGCGGAGCGCTCGCCGATGGGCCCCGGCCGCTACCGGATCAGCGAGCACCCCGGTGTGCAGTTCCCCGGCGCCGACCAGGCCGCAGAGCGGGCGGACAAGGGAGACGGAGCATGACCTCGCAGACGCTGCTCGCCGCGGCGGGTTCGGTACCCGGGGGTGAGGCAGTCACCTTCTGGATCCTCGCCCCGCTGGCGCTGATCGGCGCGATCGGCATGGTCGCCGCCCGCAACGCGGTGCACTCGGCGCTGATGCTGGTTCTGACGATGCTCTGCCTGGGTGTCTTCTACGTGATCCAGGCTGGGCCGTTCATCGGCTTGGTGCAGATCATCGTCTACACCGGCGCGATCATGATGTTGTTCCTCTTCGTGCTGATGCTGGTGGGCCGCGGCGCCTCGGATTCGGTGATCGAGACGTTGCGCGGCCAGCGGGTCGCGGCGCTGGTGCTCGGCGTCGGGTTCGCCGGCCTCGTCGGCACCGGCATGTACCGGGCGCTGGCCGGTAGCACCGCCGTCGGTCTCGCCCAGGCCAACGCCGAGGGCAACGTGCAGGGCATCGCCCGGCTGCTGTTCACCAGGTACGTCCTCGCCTTCGAGCTGACCTCGGCGCTGCTGATCACGGCGGCGGTCGGTGCGATGGTGCTGGCGCACATCGAGCGGCGCCGGGAGGACCGGATGGACCAGCCCGCCACCATGCGGGCGCGGTTCCGTCCCGGTAACTACCCCGGCCCGAAGCCGGGCCCCGGCGTCTTCGCCACCTCCTCGTCGGTCGCCACGCCGGCCCGCCTGCCCGACGGCCGGCTGGCCGAGCAGAGCACCCCGGAGATCCTGCCGGTTCGTGAGCTGACCGCCGAGGACACGACGTTGAAGGGGACCGAAAAGTGAGCGAGTTCTTCTCGGTCGAGCCGAACTACTACCTGGTCCTCGCCGCGGTGCTGTTCACCATCGGCGCCGCCGGGGTACTCGTCCGGCGGAACGCGATCGTGCTGTTCATGTGCGTTGAGCTGATGCTCAACGCGGCCAATCTGACCCTGGTCACCTTCAGCCGGATCAACGGTGACCTCAACGGGCAGATCATGGCGTTCTTCGTGATGGTGGTGGCCGCGGCCGAGGTCGTGGTCGGACTCGCGATCATCATGGCGATCTACCGGACCCGGCGCTCGGCGAGCGTCGACGACGCCAACCTGCTGAAGTACTGAGGGGCCTGCGGTGATGGAGATTCTGGCGAAAGCCCCCGTCGAGCCGGTGGGCGCCGTCACGTACGGGACCGCCGAGGGGTTGCTCGGCAGCGTCTGGCTGCTGGTGGCGATCCCGCTGGTCAGCGCGGCGATCCTGCTGCTGCTCGGCCGGCGGGCGGACCGGTGGGGGCACTGGCTGGGTGTCGCGTCGGTCGGCGTCGCGTTCCTGCTGGGCCTGACCTACTTCTTCCAGCTCCGCGGCTTGGAGAACCGATCGGTTGAGCTGAGCCTCTGGGATTTCATTGCGGTCGGTGACCTCCGGGTGGACTTCGGTCTGCTCTTCGACCCGCTGGCGGCGGTCTTCGTACTGCTGATCACCGGGGTGGGCTTCCTGATCCACCTGTACGCGGTGGAGTACATGGCCCACGACCCGGGGCGTCGGCGGTTCTTCGCGTACTTCAACCTGTTCGTCGCCGCCATGCTCCTGCTGGTGCTCGGCAACAACTACGTGATGCTCTTCTTCGGCTGGGAGGGCGTCGGGCTGGCGTCGTACCTGCTGATCTCCTTCTGGTACGTGCGGCCCGCCGCCGCCACCGCTGGTAAGAAGGCGTTCCTGATGAACCGGGTCGGCGACGCCGGCCTGCTGATCGGCATCTTCATCATGTTCGCCACCCTGGGCACCACGCAGTACGACGAGGTCTTCAGCGGTGTCGGCTCGCTGACCGCCACCACGGTCCTGCTGCTCGGCCTGCTCCTGCTGCTCGGTGCGGCCGGAAAGTCGGGTCAGTTCCCGCTGCAGGCGTGGCTCCCGGACGCGATGGAGGGCCCGACCCCGGTCTCGGCGCTCATCCACGCCGCCACCATGGTCACCGCGGGTGTGTACCTGATCGCCCGCTCCAACCCGATCTTCTCGGCGAACTCGACGCTGCAGCTGGTCGTGGTGAGCGTCGGCGCGCTGACGCTGCTGCTTGGCGCCATCATCGGCATGGCCAAGGACGACATCAAGCGGGTGCTCGCCTGGTCGACGGTGAGCCAGATCGGTTACATGTTCCTCGGCGTCGGCCTCGGTGGCGCGGCGTACGCGTTGGCCATCGTGCACCTGCTGGCGCACGGCTTCTTCAAGGCCAACATGTTCCTGGGCGCCGGCTCGGTGATGCACGGGATGAAGGACCAGGTCGACATCCGGCGCTTCGGCGGGCTGGCGAAGTACATGAAGATCACCTGGTTGACCTTCATGGCCGGCTGGCTGGCGATCATCGGCCTGCCGCCCTTCTCCGGCTTCTTCTCCAAGGAGCCGATCATCGTGGCCGCGTTCGAGCGGGACGACTGGACGGCCTGGCTGTTCGGTATGGCGGCCCTGCTCGGTGCCGGCCTGACCGCGTTCTACATGACCCGGCTGTTCGTGCTCACCTTCCACGGCCCGGCTCGCTGGACCGAGGAGATCGACCACCCGCACGAGTCGCCGAAGCTGATGACGATCCCGCTGATTCTGCTCGCGGTCGGTTCGATCGGCGCCGGTGCCCTGATGGTCGGGCCGGTCCCCGAATGGCTGGAGGCGACCGCCGGACTGGGCGGTGGCTCGGAGGCCGCGCACGAAACGGTGCTCTCGCACCTCGCCATCACGATCCTGTCGATCGGGGTAACCGTGGTCGGCGCCGGGCTCGCCTGGTTCCTGTTCCGGCGTGGCACGGCCACCGAGCCGCAGCCGGCGGGGGTGCTGGTCACCGCCGCCCGGAAGAACCTCTACACCGACGCCGTCAACGAGACGGTGTTCGAGAAGCCGGGCATCTTCCTCACCCGGGCGCTGGTCTACCTGGACAACCGGGGCATTGACGGACTGGTCAACGCCCTCGCCGCCGGGGTCGGCGGTGGCTCGGGTCGGCTCCGGCGGCTGCAGACCGGCTTCGTCCGGTCGTACGCCACCACGATCCTGGCCGGTGCCCTGCTGGTGGTGGCGGCCTTCCTGGCCGTCGAGGCGGGGTGGCTGGTGTGATCGACATCAGGAGGCGGTCGGGGAACCCCGCGGTGGCCGCCGTCGGCGGACCGCACAGTGACGACGGAGGTAAGGCCGCGTAATGTCCGACTTCCCGTTTCTTTCGGTGCTCACCGTGGCACCGCTGGTCGGTGCCCTGGTGGTCGCCGTCCTGCCCCGCCGCCGGCCGGAGCTGGCCAAACAGGTGGCGCTCGGCTGGTCACTGTTGGTGCTGGCGCTCTCGGTGGTCATGTGGGTGACCTGGCAGACCGGCGGTGACCGGTTCCAGTTCCGCGAGTCCTATCCGTGGATTCCGAACTGGGGCGTCAACTTCACCCTCGCCGCCGACGGCATCGCGCTGGTCATGCTGATGCTGATCGCGCTGCTGGTGCCGCTGGTGATTCTGGCGTCCTGGCACGACGCCGAGTCGTCCAAGCGGTCGGTGCCGGTCTACTTCGCGCTGTTGCTGGTGCTCGAGTGCACGATGATCGGCGTCTTCGCCGCCGCCGACGTGTTCCTCTTCTACGTGTTCTTCGAGGTCATGCTCGTGCCGATGTACTTCCTCATCGGCAGTTACGGCGGGCACCAGCGGCAGTACGCGGCCGTGAAGTTCTTCCTCTACTCGCTGGTCGGCGGCTTGTTCATGCTCGCCGCGGTGATCGGCCTCTGGGTGGTTGGCGGAAAGACCTTCGACTGGGTGGCGCTGTCGCAGGTGGACATCTCCACCGGTGCCGAGCGTTGGCTCTTCCTCGGCTTCTTCATCGCCTTCGCCATCAAGGCCCCGTTCTTCCCGTTCCACACCTGGCTGCCGGACGCCGGTGGTGCCGCCCCCGCGGGTGCCGCCGCGCTGCTGGTCGGGGTGCTCGACAAGGTCGGGACGTTCGGTCTGCTGCGCTACTGCCTGCCGCTGTTCCCGGACGCGGCCAAGTGGTTCGCGCCGTGGGCGCTGGCGCTGGGCGTGATCGGCATCATCTACGCGGCGCTCCTCGCGATCGGTCAGAACGACCTGAAGCGGCTGGTGTCGTACACCTCGATCGCGCACTTCGGCTTCATCGGGGTCGGCATCTTCGCGTTCACCAGCCAGGCGGCCACCGGCGCGGTGCTCTACATGGTCAACCACGGGCTCGCCACCGGTCTGCTCTTCCTGGTGGTCGGGATGCTGGTCGCCCGCCGGGGTTCCGCGCTGATCAGCGACTTCGGCGGCGCCGGCAAGCTGGTTCCGCTGCTGGCAGGGGTGCTCTTCTTCGCCGGTCTCGCCTCGCTGGCGCTGCCCGGCACCGCACCGTTCATCTCCGAGTTCCTGGTGCTGATCGGCACCTTCTCGGTGAACAAGCCGGTGGCGGTGATCGCCACGCTCGGGGTCATCCTGGCCGCCGCGTACGTGCTGTGGATGGTGCAGCGCACCACCCAGGGCACGCTCAACCCGGCGCTGACCGAGGTCGAGGGGATGAAGCGTGACCTGAACCTGCGCGAGAAGGTCGTGGTGGCCCCGCTGGTCGCGCTGATCCTGCTGCTCGGCTTCTACCCGAAGCCGGTCACGGATGTCATCAACCCTGCGGTCCAGGCGACCATGCAGGATATCGGCAAGACTGACCCGGCCCCGTCGGCCGGAACTCCACAGGAGGCGAGCCGGTGAGCGAGCTGAAGCTTCCGTCGATCGACTACGCGGCGCTCGCGCCGACGCTCATCTTGTTGGGCGCCGCTCTGGTCGGTGTCCTGGTCGAGGCGTTCGTGCCGCGCCGGCTGCGGCACGTGGTGCAGCTCGCGGTGGCGCTGCTGGCGGTGCTCGGTGCGCTGACCATGGTGGTGTTGAACGCCAATGATCGTCTGGTCACCATCGGTGGGGCGATCGCCATCGACGGGCCGGCGCTCTTCCTGCAGGGCGCGATCCTGGTGTTGGCCGCGATGGCCTTGCTGCTCATTGGCGAGCGTACGGTCGAGCGCGGTGGGGCGTTCGTGGCGCAGGCGGCGGTGACCGCCGAGTCGGCGGACGACCGTCGGCAGGCCGAAGGGGCCCCCGGTCTGACCGAGGTGTACCCGCTGATCAGCTTCGCGGTCGGCGGCATGCTGATCTTCGTGGCGGCGAACGACCTGCTGACCATGTTCATCGCGCTCGAGGTCCTCTCCCTTCCGCTCTACCTGCTCTGCGCCCTGGCTCGCCGCCGGCGGCTGCTGAGCCAGGAAGCGGCGATGAAGTACTTCCTGCTCGGCGCGTACGCCTCGGCCTTCTTCCTCTTCGGCGTCGCGTTGGTGTACGGCTTCACCGCCGGCACCCCGGATCGGGCGGCGGGGGTCGACTTCGCCACCATTCACGCCGCGGTCGCGGAAAGTTCGTCCAGCTCGGTGCTGCTCTTCGGCGGTATGGCGTTGATCGCGATCGGCCTGCTGTTCAAGGCCGGCGCCGCGCCCTTCCACGTCTGGACGCCGGATGTGTACCAGGGGGCGCCCACCCCGATTACCGGCTTCATGGCCGCCTGCACGAAGGTCGCCGCTTTCGGCGCCCTGCTGCGGGTCTTCCACGTCGCTTTCGAGGGTGCCCGCTGGGACTTCACCCCGGTCCTCGGCGTGGTGGCGGTGCTGACCATGCTCGTCGGGGCGGTGCTGGCGGTTACCCAGACCGACATCAAGCGGCTGCTCGCGTACTCCTCGATCGCCAACGCGGGGTACCTGCTGGTCGGGGTACTCGCGCCGACCAGCGACGGGGTCTCCGGAACGATGTTCTACCTGGTCGCCTACGGCTTCTCGGTGTTGGCCGCGTTCGCCGTGGTCACCCTGGTCCGGGACGCCGATGGCGAGGCCACCCACCTGTCCCGCTGGGCAGGTCTGGGCCAGCGGTCGCCCTTCTACGCCGGGCTGTTCACCTTCATCCTGCTCGCCTTCGCCGGTATCCCGGCGACCAGCGGCTTCACGAGCAAGTTCGCGGTCTTCAGCGCGGCGTTCGACGGCGGTCAGGGCTGGTTGGTGATCGCCGGTGTGCTCACCAGCATGGTGCTCGCCTTCCCGTACCTGCGGGTGGTCGTGCTGATGTGGCTCTCCGAGCCCGGTGAGTCCACTCCCGCCGTCGTCATGCCGGGCTGGCTGACCTCGGCCGCGCTGACCATCGGTGTGGCCGCCACCCTGGTGCTCGGCGTGTTCCCACAGCCGCTGCTCGATCTCGCCGCAGGAGCCGCAGAGTTCGTGCGGTGACACCGCCAATCCGGGGCCGGCACGTGACCTCCGTGCCGGCCCCGGGGCTGTTCTCAGAGGTCATGGACGCATTCGCGGGCGCCCTTTGGGCCATCCCCGCCCCGGGGTCGACGGTACTGGTGTGGCATGGTGGGAGGCGTGGTGAATCCGGCTGACAAGCTTTCGGGTGCCACCGGCGTGGGCAGTCATTCCGGCCGGGGCGGCGTGGGTCAGTTGGGTGCCGTCGGGTTGCATCCGATTGACGCGGGGCTCCCGGATTCGGCGCTTCAGGTGCTGGCGGGGGTCGAGGCCGCGCTGCGGGCCGATGTCGTCAGCGCCGACCCGTTCGTCACCGAGGCCGCCCGGCACCTCCTCGACGCCGGTGGCAAGCGGTTCCGCCCGCTGCTGGTGGCGCTCGGCGCCCAGTTCGGTGATCCGACCCGGGCGCAGGTGGTGCCGGCCGCCGTGGTGGTGGAGCTTACCCACCTGGCCACGCTCTACCACGACGATGTTATGGACGAGGCGGCGGTGCGTCGGGGGGGCCCGAGCGCCAATTCGCGGTGGACGAACTCGGTGGCCATTCTGGTCGGTGACTTTCTCTTCGCCCGCGCCGCGGATATCTCCGCCGACCTGGGCACCGAAGCTGTCCGGCTGCAGGCGCGGACCTTCGCCCGGTTGGTGCACGGCCAGATCGCGGAGACGGTGGGGCCGCGTCCCGGGGTGGACCCGGTGGCGCACCACCTGCACGTGATCGCCGAGAAGACCGGCTCGTTGATCGCTACCGCGGCCCGGTTCGGCGGGATGTTCAGCGGGGCCAGCCCGATGCACACCGAGGCGCTGGCTGGTTACGGCGAGACCATCGGGGTCGCCTTCCAGCTCTCGGACGACCTGTTGGACATCTCCAGCGAGGCGGAGCGCTCCGGCAAGACGCCCGGTACCGATCTCCGCGAGGGTGTTCCCACCCTGCCGGTGCTGTATGCCCTCGCGTCGGACGATGCTGACGCCGCGTCGGTGCGGCTCCGGGAAGTCCTGGCGGTCGGTCCGCTGACCGACGATGACCTGCACGCCGAGGCGCTCGGACTGCTCCGGGAGAGCCCGGCGTTGAAGCGGGCCCGGGAGACGGTGCGGAGCCATGCTGAGGAGGCGCGCGCGCAGCTTGCGCCGCTGCCGTCGGGTCCGGCCCGGCAGGCTCTCGAATCCCTCTGCGACCAGATCGCAGACCGGACCAGCTGACCACAGCTATCGAACCGGGGGTGGTGCCTCCGGCAGCGGACATCACCTCGGTTCCGCAGTGGCCGGGCGCTCCCGTGTGGCCATAGCGTGATCAACTCATCACTGGCAGTGGATAATGATCTGGTGATCTCTGCCCGAACAGGCGTTTCCTACCGGTCCTGAATTTCATATGGTGTAAGTCCCCGGCTGCGGAGGTGGTTGTGCGCGACCCCCTGGCGGAGCCTTCGGACCTCATCCGAAGCGTGTCCCGCGCGCTACGAGTGCTCGAGTCCGTCGGTCGTGCCCCGAAAGGGTTGACTGTCAAACAGATCGCCCGACGGTGCGAGCTGACCGTGGCAACCACGTACCACCTCGTCCGCACCCTGGCGTACGAGGGCTACGTGATCCGGCGCGAGGACGGCACGTACATCGTGGGCCTGGAGATAGCCGACCGCTACCGTGAGCTGGTCAGCGCCTTCCGCGGACCGCCGACGGTCGGGGAGTCCCTGCGCCGGGCCGTCCTCGACACCGGCTACAGCCACTTTCTGGGCCGGTTCATCGGGGGCAAGGTCGCCATCACGGCCACCACCGAAGGCCCACGCTCCCCCTACCTGGAGGACCTGGTTCCCGGCTTCGACGAGGGGGCGCACGCCACCGCACTCGGAAAGGCGCTGCTCGCGACCCTCACCACCGAACAGCGGCTGCGCTACCTGCGGGAGAACGGCATGCGCCCGTTCACCACCGGGACGCTGACCACCATTGAGGCGTTCGAGGTCGACCTCGCGGCTGGCGAGCGGCGGGGGATGCAGCTGGAGCTGGGGCAGTACCGGCCGGGGGTGGCCTGCGCGGCGGTGTTGGTGAGCCCTGACAAGGATGTGGAGCGGCGGGTGGCGCTCGCCTGTGCCCTGCCGGCCGGCGAGATGATGGCCTCCGCCCGGGTCGTTCGGGCGAAGCTGCTCACCACTGCCCGGAGCATCGCCGACTGCCTCGTCGGAGACCCGTGACCGAGGCGAGGTGCGGGCCGGGTGCCACGGGGAACGGGCCCTCACCCACGCTGGGAGAGGGCCCGTTCGCGCCCGGAGGGGCCGAGGGGAGCTGGGCGGTCAGCTACCGATCGGGCCGCCATCCAGGCGCCAGGTGACCACCACACCCGGCTTGGCGTAGTCGCCGTCCGGCCAGGTGGAGGCGGGGTTCTCGATCGAGGCGCCGGAGATCTCCCCCGGGTGCTGCACGGCCACGAAGACCGAGCGGTTGTCGCCGGTGATGAACGGGCCGCAGGTCTCCGCGCCGACGGGCACGGTGAGGAACTGCTTCAGGTGGCCGCGCTCCGGGCCTTCGATCGGCGTGGCGAAGAGGCCGTCATTGCTGCCCAGCGCGTTGCCGTCGGTGGAGATCCAGAGGTTGCCGGTGGCGTCGAAGGCCAGGTTGTCCGGGCAGGAGATCGGGGAGACCTTCGTCTTGTCGTACCCGGCGAAGTAGGTCGAGGAGTCCGCCGGGTCGCCGGCGACGATCGGCAGCGACCAGGTGAACGTCTCCGCCGAGTTGTCCCCGTGCTTCTCGACCAGCTCCAGCACGTGGCCGTGGCGGTTGGCGTTACGCGGGTTCGCCTCGTCCGCCTTCGGGTTGCTGTCCACCCCACGCCGGGAGTTGTTGGTGAGCGCCACATACACCTTGCCGGTGTGCAGGCTCGCCTCGACATCCTCGGGCCGGTCCATCTTGGTCGCGCCGACCTGGTCCGCGGCGAGCCGGGTGAAGGTGAGTACCTCGGCGGCGGTCATGCCCTCGATGTACGAGCGGTTGCCACTGACCAGCTTGATCCACCGGCCGCCGCCGTTGAACGCACCGTCGCTGGGCAGCTCACCGGAGCCGTCGATCTCGTCGGCGCTGGTGTAGTCCAGCTTGGCGACGTAGAGGGTGCCCGACTCCAGCAGGGTCAGGTTGTGCTCCCGGTCCCGCCAGGAACTCCCCTTCTTGAACTTCTTCTCCGACACGAACTTGTAGAGGTAGTCGAACCGCTCGTCGTCGCCCATGTACGCGACCACGTGTCCGCTCTTCGCCACGATGACGTTCGCGCCCTCGTGCTTGAACCGGCCCAGCGCGGTGTGCTTGCGCGGCCGGCTCTCCGGGTCGTACGGGTCGATCTCGACAACCCAGCCGAACCGGTGCGCCTCGTGCGGGTGCGCGGTCAGGTCGAAGCGCTCGTCGGCGCGGTCCCACTTCCGGTTCCCGCTCGGGTAACGGTCGGTGGTGTTGAAGCCGTACCGGGCCAGCTTCGGCTTCAGCTCCTCCGGGGCGCCGTCGCCGCCGATGAAGTACTGGTTGAAGTTCTCCTCGCCGGAGAGCACCGTACCCCAGGGGGTTACCCCACCGGCGCAGTTGTTCAACGTGCCGATGGCCGTGCGCCCCTTCGGGTCGGCCGCGGTCTTGAGCCAGTCCGAGCCGGCGGCCGGGCCGGTCAACTCGAACTTCGTCTTCGAGGCGGTCACCCGGCGGTTGTACGGCCGCTTGCCGGACTTGACCGGGCGCCACTCGCCGGTGCCCTGGACCCGCTCCAGCTCCACCACGGACATGCCGTGCGCGGCCATCGCGACCTTCAGCTGCTCGACGCTGAGCGAGTCCACGTCGGTGAAGCCGGGGAAAATCAGGTTCTCGTTGGTGTACTCGTGGTTGACCACGAGCAGCGCGTTCTTCCGGCCCAGCGGCAGCACGCCGACGAAGTCGTTGTTGTAGCCGAACTGCTGGGCCTGCGCCTTGGCCGTCTGCTTGTGCAGGTCGAACGGGGGCGCGCCCGGCACCACCTCGTCGCCCCAGCGGATGACCACCGAGTGGTCGTAGCCGTTCGGAACGATGAAGCTGTCCAGGGTGTTCGGTGGGACCGGCTTGAAGGTCAGCTTCCCGTCGCCGACACCACCGGGCGGGGCGGCGAACTCGGTCGCCTCCGGCGTCACCGGAGCGGAGCCGGCGGCGGAAGCGGCACCGCTGCCAGCGAGCGCCCCGGCGCCGGCGAAGCCTAGGACCAGCGCACCGACAGTGCCGGCGCGGACCACGCCGCGGCGGGAAACCTCGGCGTCCACCAGGTCGCCGAAGTAGGTGTTGTCCGAGGCGTTGGGGACCGGGTGGTCACAGGCGTTGCCACACCGGTAGAGACAGGTCATGACATCACGACTGCCGTGGCGGATGGAGCCGAGCAGCGGGAGCAGCCGAGGGCGGTCGCTCATGTGGAGGTGCCTCCTGGTTTCGATGGCGCACGCCGAGGTCAGCGAATGGCATGCGTACCAGCCGGAGGCTAGGAGGAGACAATTACCGCCAGTGTGCAGCCGTGTGAACCAAAGTTGAACTCCCGCGGTTGGACGGCTAACGCCGCAGTCACCTGGCCGGGGCAACCGCCGTGCATGCCGGTGCGTGCGGGCACGTCCGACGCCGACCACATGGTGTTCGGCAGCCGAGCCTCCTTCGGTGTACCCGACACCGCCGGACGGGTGTACTAGTCGCGGTCGAAGATAGCTCCGAGGATCCAGGTGACCACGCCGACGAAGAGTGCGCCGAGCACGGCGGCCGGCCAGAATCCGTCTACCTGGAAGGGCAGCCCGGCCTCGCCGGCGATCCAGCTGGTCAGCAGGAACAGCAGGCCGTTGACGACGAGTGCGATCAGACCGAGGGTGAGGAGGTAGAAGCCGCAGCCCACGGTCCTGATGATCGGCTGGAGCACCGCGTTGACGACGCCGAAGATCGCGGCGACGAGGATCAGCGTGGTGACCGTCTCAGTGGCCGATTCCGCATTTAGTGTGATGCCCGGGATCAGGAGTGTGGCCAGCCAGAAGGCAACCGCGGTGGTGCCCAACCGGATCAAGAGCCCTTTCAGGAAACCCATGGCGGAGAATGCTGCCACGGACCGTTCCCTCAGGGAAGGCTAGGGTCCTGGTTGCCGTGGAAAACCGGCCTGGAGCCAGCGGGTCTGGGTCCCCCGCGCCTCCGGCGCGAGCATCGCGAGCAGGGCCGCCGAACAGGCGGCGAGCAGGGTGCGACAGGTTCCATTACGTCGATTGACTCCGTATCGTATCTGTACTGGAGCGGGGTGTTATCGCCCGCGATGAGTCGGTACGGTCGCGCCGTCATGATCTTGTAGCCACCTTGTAGGTTGTACCCGAAACGGGTGCGCTGTCGCCGGGAGGAGCTGGCCTTGACCACATGGGAGCCGGCCACCGAGGCGGAGGTGACGCTGCGTGACGCGTTGCTTGCCAAGGATCAGCAACGATACTTCCGCGTCCTGGCCCGCACGGAGCTGTTGCTACCCGTCTCCGCGCAGGCGCTGGCCGGTCAGGCGCCGATGAACTGGGGCACCTGGACCACCGGTGGTCGAACCCACGTGCTGGCGTTCACCTCGGTTGCCGCGCTACGCGCCTGCCTCGGTGAGCATGCGGGCGCGAACCGCCGAGCTCCCTACGCTGAGCTTGCCGACCATTGGCCCAATCACGAGTGGTGGCTGGCGGTCAACCCGGGCCTGCCCATCGAGGGCTACCTGCCCGCTTGGTATGTCGCCCAGCTCTCCCGTGGCGACGTCCGCCTGCCCGGCCGCACGATGGGGACGCGGGCCCGGCTGGAGCGCGACGAGGCCTACTCCCGAACCCGTCCCTTCGGGCGCGGGGAAGGGGAGCCGGCCGCCGGGGCGAAGGAGCCGGACCGCGCTCCGCGGGCTGGCCAGACGCCCGAGGGCGTCACCCCCCTGCGCCCGTCACCACCTGCGTCGTCTCCGGCCGCGCCGCTGCGTACCCCAGCCGACCTGCGTGCGGCTACCCTCCGGCGGCCGACGATGGACGCTGGTCGTGTCGCCGGCGGTGAGCCGGTGACTCCCGGAGCTCGCCCGCCCGGGCCAGGCCTCGGCCACCAGCCCGTCAGTGGAGCCGCATCCCCGCGGGAGCAACCCCGGGGCCGCTCCGGACCACCCCCCAGTCGCCGCTCCTTCTTCGAACCGGCCGCGGGCCGTGGCGACCGGGATGAGCAGGGCGTCCGACCGTCACGCCTGGCTCGGGGCGCCCAACAGTTCCCGCGCCGGCGACCGGCCGGTGAACCGCCGCCGGTCGCGTCGCCGATGTTCTCGGCCCGAGCCACGACCCAGGTTGACCAGGACGCCGCTGCCCCGTCCGGCGAGACAGCACCCGGGCTGGTGCGGCAGCAGACGCCGACCGAGGAGACCCGGACCGTCCGTTTCCCGGTGCCCGACCCGGCGACACTTCGGCGGTACGCCCGCCGTACCGCCGAGGAGGAGAGAGCCCTCCAACCGCGCCCCAACTCGGCGGAGGCGGAGCCCGGCCCGATCACTGAGCCGGCGTCCAGTCCGCTACCCCGGCGAACGGCTCCGCCGACCGTGATCGAGGGGACGGTCGTTGATTCCCGGAACCTGATCGCTGCCGGTACGGCCGACGTCTCAACGACCGTACCGATGTCGACGATGACGGGCGTGGCCCCCGACCGCGGCGACTCGGCGGTACCGGCCGCCGGTGACCCGACGCTGCCCGACGCCGACGCCGACGTAGGGGCCGAAGCCACGCTCCGGATCGGCGTGGCGAGAGCGGATGACCTTTCCACGCCCTCGCCCACGCCCACGCCCACGGCAGTTGTGCCCCCGGATTTCGAACCGGCCAATGAGGTCGAGGCGGACCTCGTCACGGCAGCCATCAGCGGCAACACCGACACATTCCTGTCGACGCTGCTGCTTGCCCAGGTGCTGCTTCCGGTGGCAGCCGACTCGGCACCGGACAGCCGGCCCGGCGGCACGGGGTTCGTCTGGCGGACCGAGGAGCAGGATGGAACGGCGTCCGTGGTCGTCTACACCTCCCCGGAGCGGCTCGCCGACCACACCGCCGGGACAGTCGAGACCATCCGAGTCCGCTTCGTGCAGCTCATTCAGCGTTGGCCCGACCGGTCGTGGTCGTTCGCCGTCAACCCGGGAACTCCGATCGGTACGACGATGCCCGGTGAGCAGATCGTCGGGCTGGCCAACTGGGCGGCGGAGGTGGGCCTGGGTGCGGATCGGCCGGAGCCGGAGCCGGAGCCAGGGTTGGAACCAGAGCCAGAGCCAGCGGCGCCGGCCGCGTCGGCGCCGGCCGACTCACCAGCAACTGCCGACCGGCCGCGTTACCGGCCGCCGAGCCCCGACTCCACGACTCCCGTCCTGATGCAGAAGGCGGTGGCTTCCAGCCAGCTCGCCTACTATCTGGACCGGGGGTACGACCGTGTCTCCGGTTTCGTGCACCGGGCGGCTGAGCTGGCACACCTGACCACCCCGGCTCAGCTTTACGACGCGCTCGGCCTGGGCTACCCCGGTTCTCCCTTCGAGCGGAGCGCCGAGAAGATCTACGTACTGCGGTGGCCGGCGTTCCGACCTAACCTCTACCGCATCCCGTACGGCGGGCAGAGTGAAGCCGCGATGCGGGCCATGGAGGGTTGGGTGATCGAGCGGCCGCCGTTCCGTGGCAACGGCTTCGCCCCGAGCGAGAGTAGCGATGTCGTGGCGGAGTTCAAGGTCGACAGTGCCCGGCTGCCGCACGGCGCACAGCTGTGGCGGATCGGCGCGGACGGCGCCGAGCGGCTCGTCGCCACGTTGGATGTGGACGCACTGCGGTGGCGACAGGCGGGTGACGGGTGAGACGGGACGGGTACGTGGCTCGCTGGCGGGACCGCGAATACCAGGCCAGCCCGGACGGTGACGACATCCGGCTCTATCAGCACGAGCCGGATGCGGGCTTCACCCCGCTACGCGCCGGCCGCCACCTCCGCGTCGTGCCGGCCGTCGAGGTCGACGAGCTGACGTACATCCGCACCACCTGCACCTGGCAGGGACAGCCGTTCATCGTGTTGGGCGAGCACGACGGCTGGCTGCGGGTCGAGTACACGGGTGGGCGCTGGCCAGTCGCCGAGGCGATGGGTCTCGAGGCGTTCGACTACGGCGTCTACCAGGGCTGGGCACCGGCCGCCGACGTCCGCGACCTGCGGGAGCTTCGCGTCTAGCGCCGGTCAGCTACGACTTCGCCCAGCGCAGGATCTCGCCGAGCACGATCTCCGGGGCCTCGAGGTGTGGGAAGTGCCCGACCTGGTCGAGCAGGCGCCACTCGTACGGGGCCACCACGTACCGGCCGGAGCCTTGGGCGGTACGCGGCAGGATCGCCCGGTCGAGGGCGCCGTGTAACTGGAGGGTCGGCGTGACGAGAGGCTTCTGCATGAGCCGAACGAAGCGGTAGCCGTGCAGCCGTAGCGCTGACCGGAAAGCCCACCGGTAGCCCTCCAGGGCGCAGAACGCCGCCTGCGGGATCTGCATCGCCGTCCGGCACCGTGCCGCGTACGGCTCGAACTCGGGGCTGTGCACCCAGCGTGGCCCGGCCCAGCGGCGCAGGATCTCCGCTACCGCCGCCCCGTCGTCGCGGGTCAGCACGTGCTCGTAGCGTGGCAGTTGGAACAGCAGCGTCGGGGTGGAGGCGGCGAACTGGCCACGTGGATCAGCGAAGATCGCGGCCCGTAGCCGGAGCGGGTGCGGGGCGCCGAGCACCACCAGTCGGCGGACCAGCGTCGGGTGGAACGACGCCGCTGTCCAGCCCAGTAGCCCGCCGGCGCCGGAGCCCACCACGGTGGCGGAGCGCTCACCCAGCGCCCGGATCAGCCCGGCGACATCGCCGGCCAGGGTGTATCCGTCGTACCCCCGGGGTGGCTTGTCACTCGCGCCGTAGCCGCGTAGGTCGACCGCGACTGCCCGGAAGCCGGCGTCGGCGACCGCCGGTAGCAGGTTGTGCCACGCCCACCAGTGCTCCGGAAAGCTGTGCAGGAAGAGCACCATCGGGCCGGTCCCGGCCTCGACCACGTGGAACCGGCTGCCGTTGGCGCCGACGAACCGGTGCGTCCACGGCCCCTCGGCGAGGACGCAGGACTCGTCAAGGGCCCTGTGGTGCTGCTCGGTCATGTGCCACAGCCTAAGGCCCGGGTCATAACCGGTCCGGACGCGTGGCGGACGAGCCTGGAGCCGAGCCGAGCCTGGAGCCCGAGCCTGGAGCCGAGCCCGAGCCCGAGCCCGAGCCCGAGCCGAACCCGTGCCGGTGTCGGTGTCGGCGCCAGGGAAAGGCGATGCCCGAGCCGGTCACCGGCCCGGGCATCGCCCTCGTGTGGTTCTCGTTACTTGAAGCGGACCTTGATCGACGTGCCCTTCTGCTTCAGCACCTCGATCTTCGTGCCGGTCGCGGGGAGCTTCACCCCGTGGTTGGGCAGCTCCTCGTACCAGTACTTCTGGGTGTCGTCGAAGAGCGGCTGCGCGGCCTGGCCGCGGATGTACTGCGGCTGGCTGTCGATGTGCAGCGTGAACGAGTCCGCCTTCTGGAGGCTGAACGGCGCGTCGTACACCTGGACCCGGGCCCGCCATGGTTCGCCGGTCAGGTTGTAGATCGGCCGCGGGCGCGAGTCGATGTAGAGGTTGCGCCCCTCACCCGGGTGCGCGAACGTGTCGTTGTCCGCCCAGCGGGTGTTCCAGTAGGAGATCAGCAGACCCTCCTGGTACGCGTAGTGGTCCACCCAGTCCGGGCGGGTGTTCGCGTACCCGAAGTAGTACGGCCCGGTCTTCAGGTACTTGTCGTACGAGACGTACGACCGGTGGCCGGCGATGTAGTAGTTGTCGAAGAGCTGGGTGTACTGCTCCTCGGCGATGCTCCAGCCGGCGAGGTTCCAGTCGCCGGCACCGGTCTCCCCACCGTCGTTGAGGATCGTCTCGCCGTCGGCGGTGACCGTGATCTCGTCGCCGAAGAAGCCGCCCTCGGAGACCCCGCCGTCGGTCTGGTAGCGCAGCCGGAACTGGACTGACTTCCCAGCCTGGGCATCCATCGGAAGGTTGACGTCGACCCACTCGTCGTTGCTACTGCCGTCGAGGGCGAACCGACCGGGGGAGATCTCCTTGAACGGCGTGCCGTCGGCGGTACCGGGCAGCGGCGTCCAGGTGTCCCCACCATCCTCCGACACCTCGAAGAAGAGGTAGTCGTAGTCGGCCTCGATGCTGTAGCGGCCCTTCATCGTCAACGCGGCCGACGACTTCCCGGTGAGGTCGAGCGTCCGGGTCATCGTGTTGTTGAGGCCGTCCTCGTTGCCGGAGAAGAACTGCTTCGTGCCGGCGAACGGTGCGCCGTTGTCGAACTCGTACTCGCGCTTCGGGAGCACGACCACGGCGGCCTGCGGCTTCTTGGAGTTGTATGCCTGTGGGCCGAGGGTCATGGTGCGCTTCTGCCCCGCGACGACCACCTCGTAGTCGAGCCAGCCGAGCTGGAGCTTGTTCCAGGCACCCAGGTCGCCGCCGCGCTCGCCGATGCCACCGTCGCCCTCGGCACCGAGCCGGCTCTGGGCCATCAGCGTCCAGTGCTCGTTGTTGTTGTCGCCGCCACTGACCACGTTGTAGTCGTCCGGCAGGCCGAGGTCGTGGGCGTACTCGTGGTAGAAGACGCTGCGTCCGCCGTTTTCCGGCTGGATCGTGTAGTCACCGATCCAGATGCCGGTGTCGCCGATCTGGGCGCCACCCGCCGGGAAGTTCGGCGGGCCGGTGCGGCCCTGGTCGGACGCGAACGCGTACCACCGGTGGCTCCAGATCGCGTCCTCGCCCTGGTGCGGGTCGCTGTTGGCCATGTCGCCACCGGAGTGGACGATCTGGAAGTGGTCGATGTAGCCGTCGGGCTCGTTGAAGTCGCCGTCGGAGTCGTGGTCGTACCGGTCCCACCGGTCCATCGCCTGGAGATCATCGGCGATCTCCGCGTCGGTACGGCCAGCGGCCTTCTGGTCGGCGACCCACTGGTTCGCGGCGTCCCGCACCAGGGTCCAGACGTTGGTGCAGACTCTGCCGCCGCAGACCGCCGGATCGTCACCGTTGGCGTCGGTCGGGTCGTCCAGGGAACGGCCGTAGCGGGCCGCGTTGTACTGGACCTTGACCCAGTCGGTGACCGTACCCTCCACGCTGTACCGGCCCGAGGACTGGGCCTCGAAGTACTGCTTGACCGACTCGTCGCCGTCCGCCTCGCCGAAGTACAACGTCCGGAAGTGGTCGGCGCTGTAGTCCGCCTGCCAGCTCGTGGAGTTGTCCAGCGCCCGGTTGGGCTCCGGGATCTCGTTGTGCAGCGGGCCGTCGAACCGTGCCGGGCCCGGCCAGGTGGGGGCGGTGTCCTGGTCGGGATAGGCCGGGTGCCGCTCGTTGCCGAACTCGGCCAGGATCACGAAGATCCGGTCCGTGTTCTCCCGGGAGAGTTCGACGTACTGGTCCTTCTTGCCACGGTGACCACGGGCGGTCGGGGAACCGCCGTCCGTCTCACCGACCTTGACGACAGTGCTGCCGTTGACTCGCTGCGAGGTCGCCTCGCCGGAGAGGACGCTGCTCAGGCCCTCCTGGCGCAGGGCCCGTCGCTTCTCCTCGAGCGGGTTGGGCAGATCGTGGTCAACGTGGGCAGGCTCTGCGGCTGAGGGAGCCGATGTCGGCTGCTGGTGCTTCGGCGCGGCGCTGGCGGATGGTCCGACCGCCAGTCCCGTTGCCGTCAGCGAGAGCCCGAGTAGACCCACTGCGACTTTGCGCACGCGGTACCTCCGGGTGTGAAGGAAAACCGGCCTAGCGGGGGCATGGGCCGGCGCGACGATCCCACGGATGGGACCACTGGTGAAGATAGACATCGTTGCTGATGAGGGGAAGACTGTCCGAACACTTTGTTGCAAGAAGTTGTTTGCACGGCGTTCCGGCGTCATACACCTGCCGGCCAGTTGAGCCCCCCGCAACCGGCCGGCACCGCCGGTGCGCTCCGGCTCAGTCCTCGCCCCTGCCAGCGCCCATGCCGGTGGCGATGAGCTCCATCACCGAGGAGTCCTGCAGCGTGGTCACGTCGCCCAGCGACCGGTTCTCCGCCACATCCCGCAGCAACCGTCGCATGATCTTGCCGGACCGGGTCTTCGGAAGCTCCGGCACGAGCATGATCTGCCGCGGCTTCGCGATCGGGCCCAACGTGCGTGCGACATGGGTGCGCAGGTCCGCGATGAGCTGAGCTCCCGCCGCCCCCTCGGTCTCGGCGCTGGCTCGGGGGATGGCGAAAGCAACGATCGCCTGCCCCGTGGTCGGATCCGTCGCGCCGACCACCGCCGCCTCCGCCACCGACGGGTGCGACACCAGGGCCGACTCCACCTCGGTGGTGGAGATGTTGTGCCCGGACACCAGCATCACGTCGTCCACCCGGCCGAGCAGCCAGATGTGGCCGTCGTCGTCCTTCTTGGCACCGTCCCCGGCGAAGTACACCCAGTCGTCGCCGACACCCGCACCGGCACCGAAGCGCGACCAGTACGTCTCCACGAACCGGTTGTCGTCGCCCCAGATGGTCCGCAGCATCGACGGCCACGGGTCCCGAAGCACCAGGTAGCCACCGCCGCCGTTGGGCACCGGCTGACCCTGGTCGTCCACCACGTCGCCGCTGATCCCCGGTAGCGGGGTCATCGCCGACCCCGGCTTGGCGTGGGTCACCCCGGGCAGCGGAGAGATCATGATGGCACCGGTCTCGGTCTGCCACCAGGTATCCACAATCGGTAGCTTTCCCCCGCCGACGTGCTGCCGGTACCACATCCAGGCCTCCGGGTTGATCGGCTCGCCGACGCTGCCCAGCAGGCGCAGGGAGGACAACTCGAACCCGGCGGGGATCTCCTCACCCCACTTCATCATCGTACGAATGAGAGTTGGGGCGGTGTAGAGGATCGTCACCCGGTACTTGTCGACCAGCTCCCAGAACCGGCCCCGGTGCGGGGTGTCCGGCGTGCCCTCGTACATGACCTGGGTGGCGCCGTTGGAGAGCGGTCCGTACACGATGTACGAATGGCCGGTGACCCAGCCGACGTCGGCGGTGCACCAGAAGACATCGCGCTCCGGTTTGAGGTCGAAGACCCCGTGCATCGTGTACGAGGCCTGGGTCAGGTAGCCGCCGCTGGTGTGCAGGATCCCCTTCGGCCGGGCGGTGGTGCCGCTGGTGTACAGGATGAACAGCGGGTGCTCGGCGTCGAAAGCGGCGGCCTGGTGCTCGGTCGACGCCCGCCCGACCGTCTCGTGCCACCAACGGTCCTTCGCCGACCAGGCGCATTCCTCGCCGGTACGCCGGACCACCAGCACGTGCTCCACCGACGGGCAGTTCGACACCGCCTCGTCAACGGTCGGTTTGAGCGCGGAGGGCCGACCCCGGCGGTAGCCGCCGTCGGCGGTGACCACCACCTTCGCCGTGGCGTCCTGAATCCGATTTGCCAACGCGTCGGCGGAGAAGCCGCCGAAGACCACACTGTGGGTGGCGCCGATCCGGGCGCAGGCCAGCATCGCCACCACGGCCTCCGGCACCATCGGCAGGTAGATCGCCACCCGGTCGCCGGCCGTCACCCCGAGCTCGGTCAGCACGTTCGCGGCCTGGCAGGTCAGCTTCGTCAGCTCCGCGTAGGTGATCGTCCGGGTGTCACCCGGCTCGCCCTCCCAGTGGATCGCGACCCGGTCACCCCGGCCGGCCTCGACGTGCCGGTCCAGGCAGTTGTACGCCACGTTCAGCTGACCGCCGACGAACCACTTCGCGAACGGCGGCTTCGACCAGTCGAGTACCCGGTCCCACGGCTTCGTCCAGGTCAGTCGCTGGGCCTGCCGTTCCCAGAAGGCCAGCCGGTCGGCGCCCGCCGCGGCGTACGCCGCACTGGTGACATTGGCGCTCGCGGCGAGCTCGGCCGGCGGCGGGAACTGGCGCGTCTCGTGCAACAGGTTGGCCAACGCCTCGCTCATGCTGCTCCCTCGTCGCTCGGGGTGACCTGCGTCTCGGTGCAGAGGTTAGCCCGCCGGCCGGGCGCAGGCGACAGTCGAGAGCGACGGATCGCGCCGAACGGAGCCTCCCCCGCGCCGGGTGGCATGGCACCCCGGCCGGTGGCGCGCCGGTGGCATGGCACCCGGCGGGCAGTGTGAGCGGTCCCGTTAACGTGGCGGGGTGACCGATGACCCGCTCGCCCCGCTGCTCGCCCTCGCCGATGTCGCCGCTGCCGTGGAGCGGGCCCGCGAGCGCTTCGACCAGGCGCAGCGGCACCGGGCCCTGCGCCGGCACGGCGGTCGGGTGGCCGCGGAGGTCAGCCTCCGCTGCGCGGTGGCCAGCGCTGCCCTCGAGGGGCATACCCATGATCGCGAGGAGGTTCGCGCCGGCACCGTCACCGAGCCGGTGCTACAGGGCGCGCTGCGGGTCGCCGGGGCGCTACCCGGGCTGACCGACCTCTGGCCGAAGGCGCCCCGGCAGGCGCTCGCGAAGCTGCACGTACTCGCCGCGCGGGAGTTGGTGCCGGAGACCGACCTGGGACGCCCGGTGCCCGATGCGGTGGTGGCGGCCCGGCTGGACGGGCTGGCCGCCCTGGTGGCCGGGGGAACCGCGGCGCCGCCACTGGTGCTCGCCGCGGTTGTCCACGGCGAGCTGTTGAACCTGCGGCCCTTTGCCGGCCCGTCCGGGGTGGTCGCCCGTGCTGCCGCCCGGCTGGTGCTGATGTCCCGGGGCGTTGACCCGCGGGGCCTGCTCGCCGTGGACGTCGGGCACCGGGAGCGGGAGCCGGAGTACGTCGGGTCGGCCGGGGCCTTCGCCACCGGAACCCCGGATGGGCTCCGTTCGTGGCTGCGGCACTGTCTGAGCGCCGTCGAGGTGGGCGCCGACCAGCTCACCGCGATCGGCGATGAGGTGCTCGCCGCGACCCCGTAACCTTCCCCGTCCGACCTACCCCGCGCCCGATCCGGCGCAGCCGGCTGCGGTGGTCAGGTCGTCGGGGCAGTCCGGGCCCGACGGTACCGGCCGTACCAGGCGATGCCGATCGCCACGCCAACCCCGACGCCGAGCGCGGCGGCGGCGACCGGAACGGCGGGGCGATCCCGCAACCGCCGCCCCAGTGGAATCGGGTGCCGGAACTCCAGCACCGGCCAGGAGTTCTCGGCGGCGAGCTTGCGTAGCTGGCGGTCCGGGTTGACTGCGGTCGGATGGCCGACGCACTCCAACAGCGGGCGGTCCGTGTACGAGTCCGAGTAGGCGTATGAGCCGCTGAGGTCGTAGCCCCGCGTGAGCGCCAGCTCGCCCACCGCGTCCACCTTGGCCGGGCCGGCCGCGTAAAACTCGATCTCCCCGCTGTAGTGGCCGTCCACCACGGCCATCCGGGTGGCGATCACGTCGGTCACCCCGAGTAGCGCCCCGATCGGCCGGACCATCTCCTCTCCGGAGGCCGAGACCAGCACGACATCCCGGCCGGCAGCCTGGTGCTCCTCGATCAGGACAGCGGCTTCGGCGTACACGTAGGGGTTGATCAGCTCGTGGAGGGTCTCCGCGACGATCTGTCGGACCTGTTCCACCTGCCAGCCCTTGCACAGCGCGGCGAGGTAGTCCCGGGTCCGGGCCATGGTCTGCTCGTCGGAGCCGCCCAGCCGGAACATCAGCTGCGCGTACGCCGACTTGACCACGTCTCGTCGGGTTATCAGCCCGTCTCGATAGAACGGCCGACCGAACGCCAGTGCACTTGACTTGGCGATGACGGTCTTATCCAGATCGAAAAAAGCGGCGCTTTGGCCCACGGCGCGCAAGTCTAGCCCGATGGTCTATCGTCTGCGGGGGCCCGGGTCCGTCAACCCCTCGGATGGGTGCGATGTGATCGATTGTTGGGCTGTTCTGAGCGGCCGCAATCACACCTTTGGGCGGAATTTAGCAGTGAGTGGAGGCGGCACCACTCGACGTAACCAGGTTCATTCAGGCAGACTGTCGACACAACAGGCGTTCATCTTTCGGACAACCGGCAGACCCTCGGCGGTTGCGCCCCTGTGACCGCTGAGCGGTTCGGCTCGCCCCCCCCGGAGCCGGACCCGACGACCCCCGTCTTCCCCCCGACGGGGGTCGTCCCTTTATGGGGGTGATGGCACCCACGGGGCGGCACGGCGCCGAGACCGACCGGTACTGGGACCGGGCGGAGAGTTAGGCCGACGACATAGTCGCGAGTGACTTCGGCCGCCGCTGCGACGTAGCAGATCAACTATTCCGGTGGAATCTGTCCACAGGTGCCGTGCTCATCCACAGGCCGGCAGTCGGTATCGCCCCCGGGTCAGTCGGGCGGCGCAGGCTTCCAGACCAGCGAAGCCCGAGCCGACTGCTGGAGGCCGTGATGCCACCTCGCCCCGCCGTACCACCCCCGCGCCGCCTGCCCCTTCTCGTGACCTCCGACAACGTGCTCCTCGACGACCTGCTGCGGCTCGCCGCGGCCGGTGGCGTTGACGTCGACCTCGCACCGGATCCGGTGGCCGCCCGGTCCCGCTGGTCCCCCGCGCCGTTGGTCCTGGTCGGCAGCGACCAGGCACAGCCATGCCTCCGGGCGCGGCTGCCGCACCGGCGGCGGTTGGTGCTGGTCGGCCACGCCGGGCACCTTGACCCCGGCCGGGATGTGGCCGACCTGATGGGTGCCGAGTTCGTGGCCGTCCTGCCCGCAGCCGAGCCCTGGCTGGTCGACCGGTTCGTCGAGTGCGGCCCGGAGCAACCTGAACCGGTAGCGGCCCGAGCCGTCGCCGTCCTCGGCGGACGGGGCGGCGCCGGCGCCAGTGTCCTCGCTGGCGGGCTCGCTGTCACGGCCGCCCGCTCCCGCCTGCGGACGCTGCTGGTTGACGCAGACCCGCTCGGGGGTGGGCTGGACCTGGTACTCGGCTGGGAACAACTGGGCGGATTGCGCTGGCCCGCGCTGACCGACGCCGACGGTCGGGTGGACGCCGCGTCGCTGGTACGGGCCCTGCCCAGCCGGGGCGACCTGGTGGTCCTCTCGTGGGACCGAGGTGATCTTCGATCGTTGCCGACCGTGGCGATGGCGGCGACCCTTGACGCGGCCCGGCGGGCTCGCGACGTGGTCGTCGTTGACCTGCCCCGGCACCTGGATGACGCGGCGGTAACCGCCCTGCAGTCAGTCGACCGGGCCTTCGTCGTGGTACCCGCCGAACTCCGCGCCACCGCTGCTGCTGCTCGGGTGGTCAGCGCCGCCGCACCACACTGCGCCGACCTCTCCCTGATCGTCCGTGGCCCCGCCCCCGGCCGGCTCAAGGCCACCGAACTCGCGCGGACGCTTGGGTTGCCGTTGGCCGGCACGGTGCGTCTGGAGCCGGCGCTCGGCCGTGGCCTGGAACGGGGTGAAGCGCCGGCGGCGGACGGGCGGGGCCCACTGGCCGCCCTGTGCCAACGGCTCCTCAACGAACTGACCGGTACCGCGTCGGGTGCGGCATGACCACGACGGACGATGGCCTCGCCGCGCGAGTCCGACGGCGAATCGCGTCCTCCTCAACCCCGGTCACCCCGGCGGCGATTGTCTCCGCCGTACGCGCCGAGCCGGCCGCCGCGGTGCTCGGCGACACCACGCTGCTCCGCCTCGCCGACCGGGTGCACGACGACCTGGTGGGCGCCGGCCCGCTGGCACCACTGTTGGCCGACCCGAGGGTCACCGATGTTCTCGTGAACAACGTCCACGTCTGGGTCGACCGGGGGGAGGGCCTGACAGAGGTCGCGGTGCCGGTGGGCTCGGTGGACGACGTCCGCCGGCTCGCACAGCGACTCGCCGCCAGCGCCGGCCGGCGGCTGGACGACGGCTCACCGTACGTTGACGCGCGACTCGCCGACGGCACCCGGCTACATGCGGTACTGCCACCGGTGGCCACCGACGGTCCGTATCTGTCCCTGCGGACCTTCCGGCAGCGACCGTTCACGCTCGACGAGCTGGCCAGTCAGGGGGCCGTGCCGCGGGCAGTCGTCCCGGTACTGGCCGCAGTGGTGGCGGCCCGGCTCGCGTACCTCGTGGTCGGCGGCACCGGTTCTGGCAAGACCACATTGCTCAACACGCTACTCGGCCTCGTTCCCGACACGGAACGGATCGTGCTGGTGGAGGACGCGGCTGAGCTGCACCCGGCACATCCGCACGTCGTCGGGCTGCAGGCGCGCACAGCGAATGTGGAGGGAACCGGCGTGGTGGGACTGACCGACCTGGTCCGGCAGGCGCTGCGGATGCGACCGGATCGCCTCGTCGTCGGCGAGTGCCGGGGCCGGGAGGTGGTGGACCTGTTGGTGGCGATGAATACCGGTCACGAGGGAGGCGCCGGAACGCTGCATGCCAACACCCCCTCCGATGTGCCCGCTCGACTCGAGGCACTTGGTCTCCTCGGTGGATTGCCCCGGCCCGCACTGCACGCCCAGGTTGCGGCGGCACTCCAGGTGGTGCTGCAGGTACGCCGCGCGGATCGGGGGCGGGTGCTGGATTCCATCTGCCTGCTCCTGCCGGATGGCCCTGATCGGCTGGTCAGGGCGGTCCCGGCCTGGGGCCGCGCTGCTGGGCCCGGGCCAGCGGCCCGGACGCTGGCCGAGCTGTTGGGCGAGCGGAAGGTGCCGGTGCCACCGATCCTGCGGGAGTCTCGGCCCGGTCCGGCAGGTGTGGGATGACCCCGGCTCAGCTCCTGCTACCGCTGATCCTGGCCGCCCTAACGGTGGTCGCGGCGTGGTTGTTGACCCGGCTCGCCCGGCAACGGGTCCAGACCAGCAGCGGCGCGGGCGCCGCCGACGACCCACTGGTGACCTGGGTGGCCAGTCTGCGGCCCAGCACCCCACCGCCCGGACCTGGGCGCGGGGTGGAGCGGGATGTGGCGCGGTCGAAGCCGGCTGTGACGCGGCCCCAGCAGCGCGGGCGGGACCGTTCGGCAGGGCCGCCATCCCGGCGTGACTCGAGGCGTCCGAGCAGGATGGCTCATCCGATGTCTGGTGCCCGCCAGGATGGTTCGGTCTCCGGTGCGTGGAGTGCGGGATCCCCGCCACGTGCTGCCTGGTATCACCCCCTGGCGGCGGCACCCCGGCGCACGCTGCTGCTCTCGGGGGTCCTGGCCGCTGCCGTGGGCGCCCTGCTGGGCGGTCCGGTCGCAGCCGTGGTCACCGGCGCGTACGGCACCCTGGGAGTCCGGGCGCTGCTGCGACGACGGGCGAACCGGCAGGCCGACCAGCTCCGCCGCCGTCACCTCGACCAGCTCTGTGATCTCGCTGCTGACCTGCGCGCCGGTCTGTCGGTGGGCCATTCCACGGCGCTGTCGACGGCCGGGGGTTCGGGCGGCACCCTGATCCGGGCGGCTGTCCGGCTCGCTGAGCGTACCGGTGCGCCCCTCGCCGATTTGCTGGATCGGATCGACGTGGACGCCCGCGCCGCTGACCGGGGCCGGGCCACAGCAGCAGCGCAGGCGGCCGGGGCGCGGGCGACCGCCTGGCTGCTCGCGGCGCTTCCGATCGGTGGCATCGGCCTGGGGTACGGCATCGGTGTCGACCCGGTCGCGGTGCTACTGCACTCGACGGTCGGCGGTAGCTGCGCGTTCCTCGCTGTCGTGCTCCAGGTCGCCGGGTTGTTCTGGACGGAGCGGCTCACCGTGGTCCGCGGCGGGGAGGTCGGATGACCCCGCCGGTGCTGACTGCCGAACGTTGGGCCGTGCCAGCCCTGCTGGGCAGACTCGGATGGCGGAGGCGTCGTCCGGTCCGTCGGCTGCGCGACCTCGACCGGGTCCCGCCCGGTCCGCCACTGATCAGACCGGCGGGTGTGACCCCGGGGGAGTCCCGCCACCGGCGGTGCGCGATTCGGCTCGTCGCTGTACTCGCGGCTGTGACGCTCGCTGTGCTGGCCGGTGGAGTACCGGGCCTGCTCGGGGCCCCGCCCGCCGCAGTGCTGCTCGATCGCCTGCTTCGTCGGGTCGAGTCACCGGCTGTCCGGGAGCGGCGCCGACGGGAGAAGGCGGCCCTGCCGCTCGCCGCCGACCTGCTCGCGTCGGCGATGCGTGCCGGCGCCCCGGTCGACCGGTCGGTACTGGCGGTGGCGGAGGCGCTCGACGGGCCCCTCGCCGAGCGACTCGCCCGGGTCGGGCGCCTTCTTCGCCTCGGAGCGGAGCCCGCGGAGGCATGGTCGTCGCTTGCGGCGGTGCCCGGCGCCGAGCGCCTGGTCGGTGCGGCGCTCCGCTCGGCAACCAGCGGTGCCTCCTTAGCGGGCGCGTTGACCCGTCTCGCCGAGGATCTGCGGGCCGACCGGGCTGCGGCGGCCGAGGCGACAGCCCGCCGGGCCGGGGTGCTGATTGTGCTGCCGTTGGGGCTCTGCTTCCTACCGGCCTTCATTCTCGCCGGCCTGGTGCCGGTGATCGTCGCCGTTCTCGGTGACGTGCTCTGACCGATCTCGAGAAAGGACCACGGACATGCGCAGAATCACCGCCCGACTTCGAGGCGACGCCGGGATGAACACCGCCGAATACGCCGTCGGCACGCTCGCTGCAGTCGCCTTCGCCGGGCTCCTACTCAGGGTACTTACCTCTGACAGTGTGCAGGCGGCGTTGACCGCCATCATTGACCGGGCACTTCAGTGAGGCGGTGCCGGTGGGCCGGCCGAGACCGGGGCTCCTTTACCGCTGAACTGGCGGCCGGCCTGCCGGCATTGCTCTTGCTCCTGTTGGTTGGTCTGACGGCGGTTGACGCGGTGGGCACCAAGGGCACCGCTCTGCATGCGGCACGGGAGGTGGCGGTCGCGGTATCCCGGGGTGCAGATGGGTGGGCCGTGGTCCGCGCGCTCGCCCCACCCGGAGCCAGGGTGTCGATCGACAAAGACGGGCAGCGGGTACGCGTCACTGTTCGTGCCCCGGTCCGGGGCCTCGGGACACGGATTCCCCGACTGACGGTCACCGCGACGACCGTGGCCGCGGTCGAACCCGGCCCTGAGCCGTTCCCGCCGGTCGAAGCTGTCGTCGGTGGAGCAGGAGGGTGACCGGCAGTGGAAGCGGGGGCCGTCGCCCCGCCGGTCGGGACAGGAGGGCTCGGTGGGGACCGCGGGCGACCGGCGAAGAATGGTGGCGGGTGTCCGCTGGTGGGGACCGGGGCGGTGCCACGGTCCTGCTGCTCGCGGTCGGGGTCGCATTCGTCGTCTTCGGGGTGGCGGGCATGGCGGTTGGGGTGGCTCGGGTGGCCCGACAGCAGGCAGGTGTCGCGGCGGACCTGGGTGCACTCGCCGGGGCGGCAGACGCCGTGCTCGGAGTCACCACCGCGTGTGAGTCGGCCCGGGCGATCGTGACAGCAAATGGCGGCCGGCTCGTTCACTGCCGGCTCGACGGGCTGGATCTGCTGGTCACCGTGGAGGTAACCGCCACCGTGTTGCCGGGTCTGGTCCGGGCCGCGACCGGTCGGGCCCGGGCCGGCCCGCCACGTGGGTGAGCGCACGTGTGCCCGGGCCGGCCCGCCCACGCACGTGTGCCCGGGCCGGCCCGCCCACGCACGTGTGCCCGGGCCGGCCCGCCCCGTGGCTGAGCGTGGCCCTTCGGGGACCGGTCGCGCCAACGGATCAGCGGGACTGGAGCGCGTCCAGTCCGATCGCCATGGCGATGACCAGCCGGCGGTCGAGCTGTGGGTTGTGGATCTGCACGACATAGCGGTCGCGGAGACCCCACTTCTTCACGACCGAGAAGGCCGGCTTGCCGTCGGCGCCGAAATCGAAGTGGTAGGGCAGCCAGGACAGCGCGTCGACGAAGCGGCGGAGCAGAGCGATCGGTAGGGACCGTTCCGCCCCGGTGACCTGGGGCAACCCGCCCTGCTCGAGATGCCACGTGGAGCGCAGCAGGGACTGGGCGAAGTCTTTGCGGAACAGGCCGATTGGATTTCCGGCATGATCAGTGACGTCGTAGGTGGCACCCAGGTCGAGGCGCTGCCGTGCCTTGAATCCGAGCAACGGCTGCTGCTGTGTGTCGTCGGTGTAGATGGTCACCTGTTCCTTGAAGGCGAGCCGTTTCTGCTGGGCGAACGCCAGCAGACCCCCCTCCGAGCCGTCCGGTGCGACGGCGTGAACCTGGTACTGGTTGACGACCATCCGGATTCGCTGGCGGATGTGGAACTGCTGGTGAGCCTGAAGGGCGTCGGGGTGCATGACATTCCTTTCGGTGCAATCGGGCTGGACCGGGTGCCGGGGTGGTCGGCGCTCCGCGCGCCGCCGGTGCGCGGGGCGCCGGGCCCGTTGACGCTCAGGATGCCCGGCTGGCCCGAGCCGCTCCGGCTGGCAGGTTGGCCAGCACGATGTCGAGGACCCGGACCGCGTCCGTCTTGGACAGCGGGTTGTTGCCATTACCGCACTTCGGGGACTGGACGCAGGACGGGCAGCCGGACTCGCAGCCACACTCCGCGACCACGTCCCGGGTCGCCCGCAGCCACGTCGCCGCCGTCCCGTACGCCCGCTCGGCGAAGCCGGCCCCGCCGGAGTGGCCGTCGTAGACGAAGACAGTCGGTGCCCCGGTGTCGGGGTGTGCCGCGGTGGACAACCCGCCGATGTCCCACCGGTCGCAGGTGGCGGTCAGTGGCAGCAACCCGATCGCGGCGTGCTCGGCGGCGTGCAGCGCGCCGGGTACGTCGGCCGGGTCGACTCCGCCCGCGGTGAGGGACTCCGGCGAGAGCGTGAACCACACCGCCACGGTCCGCAGCTCCCGGGCCGGCAGGTCCAGGGGGCGGGTGTCGATGATCTCGCCGGTGGTGATCCGGCGTCGCTGGTAGGACACCACCTGGCTGGTCACGTCGACCTCACCGAGGAAGAGCCCGACCGGCCCGGCGTCCAGGTACGACCGGACCGCCACCACCGACAGCGACGTGACATCACGGGCGTGGGTGGACCAGTCCGGCTCCTCGGGATGCACCAGTGCGCACCCGTCGGCGAGGTCGAGGGTGTCGACCACGTACGAGATGCCCTGGTGCAGGTAGACCGCCCCGGGGTGCAGCAGGAAGTGCGACGACCCGCCGTCGACCGTGCCGAGGAGTCGCCCGGTCGCGGTCTCCACCACGCAGATCGGGGCGCCGTCTCCACCACGGAGCTCCACCTGGGGGCGCTCCCGGTGGCGCCAGTACCACCCGGTGGGGCGCTGCCGGAGCGCACCGGCCTCGACCAGGGCGTCCACCGCCTCTTTCGCGCCTTCTCCGAACAGGTCCAGGTCGGCCGGGGTGAGTGGCGCCTCGGCTGCGGCGCAGGCGAGCTGCGGCCGGAGCACGTACGGGTTGGTGGGGTCGAGCACCGTCGCCTCGACCGGAGTCCCGAAGACCGCCTCGGGGTGGTGGACGAGGTAGCTGTCGAGCGGGTCGTCCCGGGCCACCAGTACCGCCAGCGCCTCCTGGCCGGAGCGGCCGGCCCGCCCCGCCTGCTGCCAGAGCGAGGCGCGGGTGCCGGGGTAGCCGCAGATCAGCACCGCGTCCAGCCCGACCAGGTCGACGCCGAGCTCGAGGGCGTTGGTCGAGGCCAGTCCGCGCAGTTCACCGCTGAGCAGGGACCGTTCCAGCTCGCGTCGCTCCTCCCGCAGGTAGCCGGCGCGGTAGGCGGCCACCTGGTCACCCAGCCCGGGGAACGCCTCGTCCAGGGCCCGCCGGGCGTTGGCCGCCACCGCCTCGGCCCCCCGTCGGGACCGGACGAAGGCGAGTGTGCGGACCCCGGCGGCGACCGCGTCGGCGAGCAGGTCGGCGGTTTCGCGCAGCGCGGATCGTCGTACCGGCGCGAGGTCGGTGTCGTCGGGGGAGTTGGTCGGGGCGGGCAGCGTCGGCGGCTCCCACAGCGCGAAGGTCACTCCGCCGTGGGGCGAGGTGTCTGCGGTGACGGCCGCCGCAGGCAGGCCGGTGAGCCGTTCGGCTGTCGCGGCTGGGTCACCCGAGGTGGCGGAGGCCAGCACGAAGACCGGCGTACGGCCGATCCGGGTGCACCGTCGGCGCAGCCGGCGCAGCACGTGTGCGACCTGCGAGCCGAAGACGCCCCGGTAGCTGTGGCACTCGTCCACCACCACGTACGCGAGCCGGCGGAGGAACCGCTGCCACTGGGCGTGACCGGGCAGGATGCCGTGGTGCAGCATGTCGGGGTTGGTCAGCACGAACCGCGCATGCTGCCGGATCCACTCCCGTTCGGCTCGGGGGGTGTCTCCGTCGTAGCAGGCGGGGCGCACTCCGTCCAGCTCCAGCTCGGTGACGGCCCGGAGCTGGTCAACGGCGAGTGCCTTGGTGGGAGCGAGGTAGAGCACGGTGGCGCGGGGGTCGGTGAGCAGTGTCGACAGCGCCGGTAGCTGGTAGGCCAGGGACTTGCCGGACGCGGTGCCGGTGGCGACGACGACGTGGCTGCCGGCGTGGGCGAGGTTGGCGGCTTCGGCCTGGTGCTGCCACGGTGCGTCCACACCCTGCCGGGTGAGGGCCACGCGCAGGTCCGTCGGGACCCAGCTGGGCCAGGGCGCGGGCTCGCCGGCGCGGGCGGGTACCCGTTCGACGTGGGTTACCGGGTTGGTGTCGTGCCGGGAGCGGAGCTGACCCAGCAGCTCTGCCGGGGACGGCCCGGGGGCTGCGGCACGGGCGGCCGCGGGTGACCCCGGCCGGCCGGGGCGCCGCGGCCGGGGCGCCGGGCTGTCAGAGGTCACGTCTGCACACTCGCACGGGTGTTCGGGGATGGGTAGCGTTGGGCCTGGGGCTGAGGTGCCTGCCTTGCCGGGGCGCTGCTGGTAGCCAGTATTACCGGTGGTGATGGTTGAATGCCCGGGGAGAGTTTACGGCTCTTGCGAGGAGGGTCTGATGGAGCTGTCGCTGGCGACGCGCACCGTGGGGGAGTTTGCGGTGGTCGTGGTCGGCGGTGAGGTGGATGTCTACACCGCCCCGCAGCTCCGGGAATGCCTGTTCGAGTTGATCGATGCCGGGGTTGAGCGCATCGTGGTTGACCTGGGTCGGGTCGACTTCCTCGACTCCACCGGGCTTGGCGTGCTGGTGGGTGTCCTCAAACGGCTGCGGACCACCGGTGGCTCCTTCGCGTTGGTCTGTGACCGGGAGCCGCTGCTGAAGATCTTCCGGATCACCGCGCTCGACCAGGTCTTCCCGCTGTATCCGACGGTTGACGCGGCGACCGGCGTGTGATGGCAGTGGTCCGTCTCTCCTTCTCGCCCGCACCGGTGCACGTTCGCACGGCGCGGTTGGTCGGTGTCGCGGTGGCGCGGCGCGCGGGGGTCCGGCAGGACCTGCTGGACGAGGTGCGCCTGGCGATCGGTGAGGCGTGCACCCGGGCGGTGGCGCTGCACCAGCAGCACAACCTGTCTGACCCAGTCCGGGTGGAGATGTCCGATGACGGGACCTATGCCGTCCGGGTGGTGGACCGGGCGCCGATCGAGGCTGGCGCCGATCTTGCCGCGTTGCCGCCGTACGAATTGGCCCGGGAGCCGCTCAGCGAGGACGCGTTGGCCACCGGCGTGGGGTTCGCGCTGCTCGCCGGCTTCGTCGATGACCTCCTGGTACGTCCGGCGGACGGGGGCATTGGCACCGAGGTGCAGATGGTGTGGCCGCTCGACCGCTGAGCGCGCTGGAGCACCGCCCCCGGCTCTACCGCCACCGAACGGACCTCGGCTGTCCTCTTGATCTCGATTGGTGCTTCGCTATATCAGAGTTTCGCTCATAGCACAGCGACGAAGATCATTCCGACACGATGACCACCAGGTGTGACCTCAGACACTGCAGAGGGCTACAGTACCCGGGTTGTCAGCAAGTGAACCCTTCCGCAGCCAGCGGGAACGGTGCTCCATCGCTGGTCCGCTCGGTGGGTTGGCGCGTGCTTGCGACACCGCATCCAGGCGCCGGCCCTGCGTCTCCACGGGTCGGCGCGAGCGTTCGGTACAGGAGGACACAGATGTCCGACACCTTGGCCGCCGAGGGCGGCGGGATCTCCCTCACCGGGAACAATGTCACGTGGGTGGTTCTCGCCGCCGTGATCGCGGCCGTGGCGCTGGCGTTCGCCGCCGCGTTGACGCGGACCGTGCTGGCCGCCGGCAGGGGCACCACCAATATGCAGGAAATCTCGGGCGCGGTGCAGGAGGGCGCCTCGGCGTACCTGTTCCGGCAGTTCCGTACCCTGGCGATCTTCGTGGTCGTTGCCGTGCTGCTGCTCTTCCTGCTGCCGGTGCACGAGACCGACGGCAGCGAGACCGCGGTGAAGATCGGTCGATCGGCCTTCTTCGTCATCGGCGCACTCTTCAGCGCGTTCATCGGCGGCGCCGGCATGTGGCTGGCGACCCGGGCCAACCTGCGGGTCGCCGCCGCAGCCCGGGAACGGGTGGGTGGCCGGGAGGCCGCCATGCGGATCGCGTTCCGCACCGGCGGCGTCGTCGGCTTCCTCACCGTCGGCCTCGGTCTCCTCGGCGCGGCGTTGGTCGTCCTCTTCTACCGGAGCGACGCCCCGACCGTACTGGAGGGCTTCGGCTTCGGTGCCGCGCTGCTCGCCATGTTCATGCGGGTCGGTGGCGGCATCTTCACCAAGGCCGCCGATGTCGGCGCCGACCTGGTCGGCAAGGTGGAACAGGGAATCCCCGAGGACGATCCGCGCAACGCCGCCACCATCGCCGACAACGTGGGCGACAACGTGGGCGACTGCGCCGGCATGGCCGCCGACCTGTTCGAGTCGTACGCGGTGACCCTGGTCGCCGCGCTGATCCTCGGCCGGGCCGCCTTCGGTGAGCAGGGGCTGGTCTTCCCGCTGATCGTCTCCGGCATCGGGGTGATCGTCGCGATCATCGGCGTCTTCATCACCCGGCTGCGCACCTCGGACCGCTCCGGGCTGACCGCTATCAACCGGGCCTTCTACGCCTCCGCGCTCATCTCCGCGGTGCTGGTTGCCATCGCCGCCTGGGCGTACCTGCCGGCCAGCTTCGCCGAGTTGACCCAGGGACTGGCCGACGTTGACCAGAACCCGCGCGTGGTGGCCATCGGCGCGGTCGTCATCGGTATCGTGCTGGCCGCCGCGATCCAGGCGCTGACCGGCTACTTCACCGAGACCGAACGCCGCCCGGTGCAGGACATCGGCCGCAGCTCACAGACCGGCCCGGCCACCGTCATCCTCGCCGGCATCGGCGTCGGTCTGGAGTCCGCGGTCTACTCGGCGCTGCTGATCGGGGCGGGCGTCTTCGGCGCCTTCCTGCTCGGCGGCAGCTCCATCACGCTGTCGCTGTTCGCGGTCGCGCTGGCCGGTACGGGACTGCTCACCACGGTCGGCGTCATCGTCGCGATGGACACCTTCGGTCCGATCTCCGACAACGCCCAGGGCGTGGCGGAGATGTCCGGCGACATCGACGCGGACGGCGCCCGCACGCTGACCGAGCTGGACGCGGTCGGTAACACCACCAAGGCGATCACCAAGGGCATCGCGATCGCCACCGCGGTACTGGCCGCGACCGCGCTCTTCGGCTCGTACACCGACACGCTGCGCATCGCGTACGCCGACGCGGGCATCACCGATGTCGGCGGCGAGATTCTCAACTCGCTGAACGTGGCGAACCCGCGGAACCTGGTCGGTCTGATCATCGGCGCTGCGGTGGTCTTCCTCTTCTCCGGGTTGGCCATCAACGCCGTGTCCCGCTCGGCGGGGGCGGTGGTGATGGAGGTTCGCCGGCAGTTCCGGGAACTACCCGGGATCATGGACCGCACCCAGCGCCCCGAGTACGGCAAGGTCGTCGACATCTGCACCCGGGACGCGCAGCGGGAGCTGATGACCCCCGGCCTGCTGGCGATCATGGCGCCGATCGCGGTCGGCTTCGGGCTCGGGCCGGGCGCGCTCGCGTCGTACCTGGCCGGGGCGATCGGGGCCGGCACCCTGATGGCCGTCTTCCTGAGTAACTCCGGCGGCGCCTGGGACAACAGCAAGAAGATGGTCGAGGATGGCGCGTACGGCGGCAAGGGCTCCGAGGCGCACTCCGCGACTGTTATCGGCGACACCGTCGGGGACCCCTTCAAGGACACCGCCGGCCCGGCGATCAACCCGCTGCTCAAGGTGATGAACCTGGTCTCGCTGCTGATCGCGCCGGCCGTGGTGGCCTGGAGCGTGGGCGACGACCGCAACACCGGGCTGCGGATCTCGATCGCCGTTGTCGCGACCCTGATCATTGTGGCCGCCGTACTGTTCAGTAAGCGGCAGGGTGTGTCGATGTCGGATCCCGGCGCGGGCACGGGCAACCCGGAACAACGTCCGGAGGCGGTCCGGGCCTGACCTGTACACCCCGCACCGCCGTCCGCCCGGCCCGCGTCGGCCGGGCGGAGGTGCGGATGCCCGACGAACCTGACCGCGGTACGGGACGGCGCGACACCGTACGCTGCAACGCATGCGTGTGTGCCGGGCGACAGCCGGAAGGCTGGCGGCGATGCTGGCTGCGGTTGTCCTGATCGCCGGATGCGGTGGTGGGCCGAGCCCTGGGGCGTGGGCGACCTCGGTCTGCTCCGCCCTGACCCCCTGGCGAGCCGAGATCAGGAAGCTCACCAGTAGCACCGACCAGCAGATGACCGCCCAGACCAGTCCGGCTCAGGCCAAGGAGAATCTCGTGCGGCTCTTCGACGGGGCGGCGCGGGCCAGCGAGACGGCGCGGCGCCGGGTGGAGCAGGCCGGCGTCCCCGACGCGGAGCAGGGCGCCGAGGTGTCCGCGCGGATCCGTGCAGCGCTGGCGCAGATGCGGGACGCGTACGCCAAGGCCCGGGACTCCATCGACAGCCTCAGCACGAGCCAGTCCACCGCCTTCTACGACGGGGTGCGGGATGCGGTTCAGACCCTGAACCAGGAGTACGAGGCCAGCGCCCTGGATGCCAGTAACCTGAACTCGAAGGAGCTGACCCGCGCCTTCACCGAGGTCCCCGAGTGCCGTTGACCGGGCCGTTGGACGGGGAGCCGGCGCCGGGGCTCTTCCCGGCGCCCGAGCTGGACCCGCCCGCTGCCCGGGGCCGCACCGACCGGGCCGCGCGTCCGGGTGTGGCCGCCGCCCGGGTCGACCCGGCCGATCGTCGGCAGCGAGGTCTGGACGCGGATCGCCAGCTCGCCTTCTTCGGCGCCGAGGCCACCGAACCCGCCGTCGCCGACCTGGCCGGCCTGCTCGCCGGACCGGCCGAGGGGTCCGTGATGGGGGGCACCGCCCGGCTGGCCGTGGTGGTCGACGATGCCTGGCGGGTCCACGTGCTGGTCGCCGAGTTGGCGGCGCGACACCTCCCCACGAGCTGGGCGGCGGCGGGCGGTGGCCGGCATTGCGTGCGGACGGCGTACACGAGGGTGCTGAAACCGCTCGTGGCGGCGTGGCTGCGCGGCTCGGTGAAGCATCCGCCCGACGCCTTCCACCTGGATGGGCGAGGGCTGCGGCTGTGGTTCGTCGCGGCCGGTTCGATGGCGGACTCCGAGGTTCTGCTCCGTCTCGGGCTGGCCGCCCACCAGCGGGTGGGGGCGGCGCTCGCCGCGGTGGGGTTGCCCGCGGTGCCGGAGTCGGGCCCGGACGGCCTGGCCTACCGGATCACCGGACGTCGACTGCTGAACCGCTTCGCCGAACTGGTCGGCGACCCGCCCCCCGCCGTGCCCCCGGTGGCCTGGCCGTACCGCGGTTGAGCGGCGGTGCGCTCGACGCCGTGGCCGTCGCGAGCGGGCGGTGTGGCAGCTCCGTTGCCGGCACCCCGCCCCGAGCGGGTGCGTTGGGTCCCGTTCGTCACGGGAAGCGGTGGTCAGGCCTACGGGCAGTGTACGGTGACGCCGGGTCGGGTCCCTCCGGTGTTTGTCGCCCACGAAACCGGAATCCCGGACGACGCGTTACGTTGGACATCCGGACTGTTGGGGCGCCGGTGGGGTCAATGCGCCCCGTACCGGACACCACGGCGGTCACGATGCGGGAGTGAGGTCGGAGAGAGACGTGCCGAGCAATGCTGGAACCACCCGTCTGGTCATCGTCGAGTCCCCGGCGAAGGCCAAGACGATCTCGGGCTACCTCGGCCCGGGGTACGTCGTGGAGGCCAGTTTCGGGCACGTCCGCGACCTGCCGCGGAACGCCGCCGATGTGCCGGCGAAGTACAAGGGCGAGGCGTGGGCCCGGCTCGGCGTCGATGTCGACAACGGCTTCCACGCCCTCTACGTCGTCTCCGCCGACCGCCGGCAGCAGATCAGCAAGTTGACCAAGCTGGCCCGGGAGGTTGACGAGATCCTCCTGGCCACGGATGAGGACCGGGAGGGCGAGGCGATCGCCTGGCACCTGGTGGAGACCCTCAAGCCGAAGGTTCCGGTCAAGCGGATGGTCTTCCACGAGATCACCAAAGCGGCGATCCGGGCCGCCGTGGCGAACCCGCGGGAGATCGACCGTGATTTGGTTGACGCCCAGGAGGCCCGCCGCATCCTCGACCGGTTGTACGGCTACGAGGTGTCCCCGGTGCTGTGGAAGAAGGTCATGCCGAAGCTCTCGGCGGGCCGGGTGCAGTCGGTGGCGACCCGCATCGTGGTCGAGCGGGAGCGGCAGCGGATGGCGTTCCGCAGCGCCGAGTACTGGGACATCCTCGCCACGCTCGCCGCCGGACAGCCCGACGCGGGACCCCGCACCATCACCGCCACCCTGGTCGCGCTCAACGGTGACCGGATCGCCACCGGCAAGGACTTCGAGCCGACCACCGGGCGGGTCCGTCCCGGCGCCGGTGTGGTGCACCTGGACGAGGGCGGGGCCCAGGGGCTGGCCGCCCGGCTGGCGGATCGGCCGTTCACGGTTACCCGGGTCGAGGAGAAGCCGTACCGTCGCCGCCCGTACGCGCCGTTCATCACCTCGACGCTGCAGCAGGAGTCGGCCCGTAAGCTGCGTTTCTCCTCGCAGCAGACGATGCGCACCGCGCAGCGGCTCTATGAGAACGGCTACATCACCTATATGCGTACCGACTCGGTGAACCTGTCGGAGACCGCCATCGCCGCGGCCCGTCAGCAGATCGCCGAGCTGTACGGGGAACGTTGCGTCCCGCCGGAGCCGCGTCGCTACACCGGCAAGGTGAAGAACGCGCAGGAGGCGCATGAGGCGATCCGCCCCGCGGGCGACACCTTCCGCACCCCGGGTGAGCTGCGCAACGAGCTGTCGGTTGAGGAGTACAAGCTCTACGAGCTGATCTGGCGGCGCACCGTCGCCTCCCAGATGACCGACGCCGTGGGCTCCAGCGTCTCGGTGCGGATCCGCGCCGTCACGGCCGCCGGTGAGGAGGCGGACTTCGGCGCCACCGGCAAGACCATCACCGACCCGGGCTTCCTCCGCGCCTACGTGGAGTCCAGCGACGACGAGAACGCCGAGGCGGAGGATGCCGAGCGGCGCCTACCGACGCTGGCGAAGGACCAGCCGCTCACCGCCGAGCAGCTCGCCGCGCAGGAGCACCACACCCAGCCGCCCGCCCGTTACACCGAGGCGTCCCTGGTCAAGGCGCTGGAGGAGCTGGGCATCGGCCGCCCCTCCACCTACGCGTCGATCATGCAGACCATCCAGGACCGGGGGTACGTCGTCAAGCGTGGTCAGGCGATGATCCCGTCGTTCCTGGCCTTCGCCGTGGTCGGGCTGATGGAGCGGCACTACCCACGCCTGATCGACTATGGCTTCACCGCCAGCATGGAGAACGAGCTGGACGAGATCGCCGGTGGCGACCACGCGGCGGTGGACTTCCTCACCGCGTTCTACTTCGGCACCACCAACGGCGCCGGTGACCAGGACATCGCCCGCTCCGGTGGGCTGAAGAAGCTGGTCACCGAGAACCTGAGTGAGATCGACGCGCGGAGCGTCAACTCGATTCCGCTCTTCAGCGACGACCAGGGGCGGCCGGTCGTGGTCCGGGTGGGCCGTTACGGGCCGTACCTGCAGCGGGAGTTGCCCGGGGAGGCGGCCGCCGCCGACGGTGAGGAGGGCGGTGGTCAGGGCGACCGGGCTCCGATTCCGGAGGGGCTGGCCCCGGATGAGTTGACCCCGGAGAAGGTGCACGAGCTCTTCCTCGGTGGCGGCGGTGAGCGCAAGCTCGGGGAGGACCCGGCCACCGGCGAGCCGATTCTGCTCAAGGCGGGCCGGTTCGGCCCCTACGTGGCCAGCGGGGAGCGTAAGTCGTCCCTGCTGCGCTCCCAGTCGCCGGACGCCCTCACCCTCGACGAGGCGCTGCGGCTGCTGACCCTGCCGCGGCTGGTCGGTGTTGACCCGGAGGGCAACGAGGTCCTCGCGAACAACGGCCGCTACGGCCCGTACGTGAAGCGGGGCGAGGAGTTCCGGTCGCTGGAGTCCGAAGAGCAGATGTTCACGGTCACGCTGGACGAGGCGCTGGCACTGCTGGCCGCCCCGAAGACCCGGCAGCGTCGGGCTCCCGCACCTCCGCTGCGGGAGTTGGGTGCCGACCCGCTGACCGAGAAGCCGCTGGTCATCAAGGATGGCAGGTTCGGGCCGTACGTGACCGACGGGGAGACCAACGCGTCGTTGCGGCGGGGGCAGACGCCGGAGGCGCTGAGCCTGGAGCAGGCGTCGGAGATGCTCGCCGAGAAGCGGGCGAAGGGCCCGGCGCCGCGGAAGAAGGCGGCCAAGAAGGCCGCGCCCGCGAAGAAGGCCGCGCCCGCGAAGAAGACGACGGCGAAGAAGACGACGGCGAAGAAGACGACGGCGAAGGAGACCGCCGCGGCGGCCAAGACGACGGCGGCGAAGAGCGCCGCGGCCAAGCCGCCGAAGCGGGCCGGCAGCGCGGCGGAGTAACGACTCCGCCGGGGCGCGGTCAGCCGAGGACCCGGGACAGGTGTTCGCTGGCGAACACCCGGTGCGGGTCGAGCCGGTCTCGGACGGCCTGGAAGCTGTCCCACCTGGGATAGGCGGGGGCCAGGGAGGCCGCGTCGCGCCAGTGCAGTTTGCCCCAGTGCGGCCGGCCGCCAAGCCCTTCGGCCAGCTCTTCGACGGCGCGGAAGTACGGCTCGTACGGCATCCCCACGTACTGGTGGACGGCGAGGTACGCGGAGTCCCGGCCGTAGCCGTGCGAGAGCCAGACCTCGTCGGCGGCGCTGAACCGGACCTCGACCGGGAAGAGGACTTTGACCGGCAGCCGGTCCACGATCCGGCGCAGGTCGGCCAGGGCCGGGGCGAGGGCCGCGCGGGGCAGCGCGTACTCCATCTCGACGAAGCGGACCCGACGTGGGCTGCAGAAAACCGCGTCGGAGGGGCCGGTGTAGCGGCGCTCGGTGAGCACCCGCGCGGCGACGGAGCTGAGGCCGGGAGCGAGTGCCGGTACGGCCCGGCCGAGCCGGCAGGCCCCGCCGAGCAGGGTGTTGGAGAGGAGCTCGTCGTTGAGCCAGCGGTGCCAGCGCGGCAGCGGACGGTCGTTGACGGGTACCCGGTCGTTGCTCTTGACCTGGACCCGATCGGTGTAGGGGAACCAGTAGAACTCGACGTGGTCGTGTCGCTCGACCAGCTCGGGTAACTCGGCCAGCACCGTGGCCAGCGGCGCGGGCCGCTCGTGTGCGTGCAGTACGAACGCGTCCACGCAGCTCAGGGTGACGTCGACCAGGACGCCGAGCGCGCCGAGCGAGACCCGGGCGGCGGCGAAGACATCCGGGTGCTCGTCGGCGGAGCAGTGCAGCACCTCGCCGACGCCGGTGACCAGGGTGAGTGCGGTGACGAAGGTGGACAGGCAGCCATGCTGGGCGCCGGTACCGTGGGTGCCGGTCGAGATCGCGCCGGCTACCGTCTGCGCATCGATGTCACCGAGGTTGGGCAGGGCCAGTCCGTAGCCGGCGAGCAGTCGGTTGAGGGCGCGCAGCGTGGTGCCGGCGGGGACCGTGACCAGCCGGCGATCGAGGTCGACCCGCACCTCGTTGGCCAGGCCCGTCAGCTCCATTCGATGACCTTCGGTCCGGGCGACCGGGGTGAAGGAGTGTCCGCTGCCGACCGGGCGGATCCGCTCTCCGGCTGCTACGGCGGCCCGTACCGCCGCCGCGATGTCGGCGCTTGAGGTGGGGCGGAGCACGCTGGTGGCGGTGTCACGCTGATTGCCGGCCCAGTTGGACCAGGTGCTGACGGAGCTTGCGGTAGCGGCCATGGACGCTCCTCGAAATGAATGTGAAGTGACTTCATATCAGGAACGTTGTGCCTGGTAAATACCGTAATCGAGTTCCGCTCGTTGTACCGGTAGTCACGGACTCGTGACGTGTAGATATGTTCATCCGTCGAAGGGGGGTGGCGAGTGTCCACACCAGCCGCCACGACCGGGCCGCTGCGCCGCGTACCGGTGCAGGGTCGAAGTGTCGCTCGGGTCCAGCGCATGCTGGACGCCTGTGCGGAGCTCGTCGACGAGGTGGGGTACGAGGGGCTGACCACGACGCTGCTCGCCGAGCGCGCCGAGGTGGCGATTGGGTCGGTCTATCAGTTCTTCCCGGACAAGCGGGCAATCGTGCAGGCGTTGACCCTGCGCACGATGGAGTCCTATCTCCAGCGGCTCGACGAGAGGTTCGCCTCGAACGACCTGACCCACTGGTGGGATGGGGTTGACGCGGCAATCGACGAGTACATCACGATGCACCGCACCGTTCCCGGGTTCCGTACCCTGCACTTCGGCGACGTGGTCGACCTGCACCTGCTCGATGAGCAGCGGGACAACAACGGGGTGATCGCGGATCAACTCGCCCGCGTTCTCACCGAGCGCTTCGGACTCACCGACGTCCCGGAGCTCCAGTTCCACCTCGAGATCGCGGTCGAGGGTGCTGATGCGCTCATCCAGCTGGCGTTCCGCCGGCGGCAGGAGGGCGACGACCGGGTGCTCGTCGAGGCGAAGGCGTTGATTCGGGAGTACCTGTACCGCCAGCTTGACGCTCGGGGGGGCGTGGACCGGCCGGTGGAGGTCGTCCAGCCGGCCTGATCGGTGTCCACCCGCCCGGGCGTCCCAAACCGGTCCGGGCGGCGGGCTCCGGCCCCGGCGTCCGGGGTGGGTCCTCAGAGGAAGGCCCACCCCTCACCGCGGTAGGTGGCGGCGGACGCGGCGACGGTCTCCGCCTCCACCAGGTGGAGCTCGTTGACGTGCTCGGCGAGCTCGCCGGCCTTGGCGTGCCGGAACCAGACCCGGTCGCCGATCCGAAGCGTGTCGGCAGCCCGGCCGGTCAGCGGAGTCTGCACCTCACCGGCTCCCTCCGCGCCGACCAACCGGAGGTCGGCCGGGAGGACCGGGCGGGGGAGGCGACTGGGTTCGGCCGGCCCGGAGGCGATCCAGCCGCCGCCGAGCACGGTGGCGTAGCCCGGCGCTGGCCGGCGCGCCACCGCGCAGGCGAAGAAGGCGGCGGGGGCCGGGCGCCAGGCCCGGTAGGTGTCGAAGAGCGTCGGCCCGTACAGCCCGGAACCCGCGGCGACCTCGGTGACCGCGGGGTCGGCGCTGGTGGCGGCCAGGCTGCCGGTGCCACCACCGTTGACGAACTCCAGCTCGGCGTGCTCGCGGACCGCCGCCACCGCCGCACTCCGGCGGGCCAGCAACTCCCGGTACGACCCGCGCTGAACCAGTCGGATCGCCGCGCCGAGCAGCGCCCGCCCCGGCGGCGCGTCGCCCATCCCGGCGATCTGCGCCTCGTACGCCATCAGTCCGACCAGCCGGAACCCGGGTCGGGCGGCGACGGCGGCGGCGAGCGCACCGGCCGCCCGTGGATCATGTACCGGCGAGCGGCGCACCCCGAGGTGCAGCCGCCCGCCCAGCGGTCGCCACGAGGCATCCAGGTCCAGGCAGACCCGCAGCTCGGGCCGGCGACCTGGGGCGCGAACGGCGTCCACCAGATCGAGCTGGGCGGGATCGTCGATCATCAGGGTCACCGCGGCGGCGAGCGTCGGCTCACCGGCCAGTTCAGCGAGCGCGGCCCGGTCGGTCGCGGGGTATGCCACCACCACGTCGTCGGTGATCCCGCAGCGGACCAGCCAGAGCGCCTCGGCGAGGGTGAACGCCAGCACCCCCGCCCAGCCGGGAGTGGCCAGGGCCCGGGAGATCAGCGTCCGGCAGCGTACCGACTTGCTGGCCAGGCGGACCGGCTTACCGCGGGCGCGCTCGGCGAGGGCGGTGGCGTTGGCGTCGAACGCCCGGAGGTCGACCACCGCGTACGGCGGGTCGAGGTGGGCGGTCGCGCGGTCGAGTCGGGCGCGCAGTTCCGCGGTGTCGGGGGCCACGTGGTGCACGCTAGCCGTACCGGGGTCGATGCCCAAGCATCTCGCCTCGGGCGGGCTGCGGGCGGTGGACACCCCGCCTAGGCTCGGCGAGCAGGGGAATGTCATAGCGGGATGCCATCGGGCCGGGGCTAGAGTGTTGCACCGAGACCGCCCGGTAACGGGTCGCCATGTGGAGGTACGGCCATCGAAAGCCAGCAGAACGGCGAGTCGGCCAACGGCTCGTCACCCGCCGCTCAGTCCGGACCGGCGGGCCCGTCCGGTACCGCGGCGCCGGCCAGCCAACCCGACCACTCGGGCTATGCCGCGATCCGCTCAGTCCTGCGCATCCGCCCGTTCCGGCGGCTCTGGATCGTGCTCGGCGCCGCCTCCTTCGGTGACTGGTTCGGCCTGCTCGCCACCTCCGTCTTCGCCGCCTCCCAGGTGGAGGGGGACACGGCCAAGGGCGCGGCCTTCGGCACGGTCATCGCGATCCGGCTGCTGCCGGCGCTGGTCCTCGGGCCGATCGCCGGCGTCTTCGCCGACCGGTTCGACCGCCGCTGGACGATGGTCATCTGCGACGTGCTGCGGTTCCTGCTCTTCGCCTCGATCCCACTGGTCGCCGTCCTGGGCGCCAGTGGCGCGGTAGTGGTCGGGTGGGCCACGATCGCCACGTTCCTGATCGAGTCGATCACCCTGCTCTGGATTCCGGCCAAGGAGGCCGCGGTCCCGAACCTGATCCCGCGGGCCCGGCTCGAAGCGGCCAACCAGCTCACGCTGATCACCACGTACGGCCTCACCCCGGTCCTCGCGGCGCTGGTGGCCGCGGCGCTCGACCGCAGCGTCCGAGCCATCGCCGGTGGCGACCTCGGCTGGGCGGAGCCGGCCCAGCTCGCGCTCTGGGTCAACGCTTTCTCAAGGCTGGCCACCGCCTTGGTGGTCGCGTACGGCATCCGGGAGATCAGCCGGGGCCCCGCCGCCAAGCGGGACCAGACCGAGCGGAGCATGCTGGGCGAGTTCAAGGACGGCTGGCGGTTCATCGGCCAGACCCCGCTGGTCCGGGGTCTGGTGCTGGGCATCTTCGGTGCTTTCGCCGGCGGTGGCATGGTGATCGGCACGGCCCGCTTCTTCGCCAACTCGCTCGGTGCCGGCGACGCTGCGTTCTTCCTGTTGTTCGGGGCCATCTTCATCGGCCTGTCGATCGGCATCGGGCTCGGCCCGATGATCGTCAAGGAGATGTCCCGACGGCGCTGGTTCGGCATGAGCATCGTGCTCGCCAGCGCCGCGGTGATGACCCTGGCCTTCGCCATCCACCTCTCCATGGCGATGGTCGGTGCGGTCCTGGTCGGCGCGGGTGCCGGCATGGCCTTCCTCGCCGGCACCACGCTGCTCGGTGGTGAGATCGCCGACGAGGTGCGGGGGCGGGTCTTCGCGGTGGTGCAGATCGGTACCCGGATGGTGCTGATCCTGGCCATCGCGTTGAGTAGCCTGCTCGCCGGGGTTGGTGGCTCCCGCCGCTTCGAGGTCGCCAACCTGGGGATCTCGATCTCGTCCACCCGGCTGCTGCTGCTCGCCGCGGGGTTGGCGGGCATCTTCGCTGGAATCAGCGCGTTCGGGCAGATGGACGACAAGAAGGGCGTTCCCGTCCTGGCCGACCTGTGGGGTTCGATGCGCGGGCGACCGCTGACGCCAGCCGAGCCGTTCGCCTCCGCCGGGCTGTTCGTGGTCTTCGAGGGGGGCGAGGGGGCCGGCAAGTCCACCCAGCTCGCCCTGCTCGCCGACCGGCTGCGGGACCAGGGGCGGGACGTGGTGGTCACCCGCGAGCCCGGCGCCACCGGAGTCGGCGAACGAATCCGGTCCCTACTGCTCGGCCAGCCGGGTTCCGACGTGCCCTCCCCCCGCGCCGAGGCGCTGCTCTACGCCGCCGACCGGGCCCACCACGTGGCCACCGTGGTGCGGCCGGCGCTGCGCCGGGGCGCCGTCGTGGCCAGCGACCGTTACATCGACTCATCCCTGGCCTACCAGGGCGCGGGGCGGACGCTCCCCGTTGACGAGGTCTCCTGGCTCTCCTCCTGGGCCACCGGCGGGCTCAAGCCCGACCTGGTGGTGCTCCTGGACATTGATCCGAGTGCCGGGCTGTCCCGGGTGGCTGCCCGGAGCGGGGCCCCCGACCACCTGGAGGCCGAGTCGGTCAGCTTCCACGAACGGGTCCGGTACGCGTTCCTCGACCTCGCCGCCACCGATCCGAAGCGCTACCTGGTGCTGGACGCCGCCCGGTCAACCGACGAGATCGCCGACGAGGTGGCTCGGCGGGTCGGCGAGCTGCTCGGCGCTCAGGCCGGCGGGCCGCCCCCGCCGGCGGCGAGTGGTGGCCCGCCGGCGAGTGGTGGGCCGGCGGCGAACGCACCCAAGGCGGGCGGGCCGCATCCGCCGGCGGGGAGCGGGCCGGACACCGCGGTCCACTCCGAGTTATCCGACCCGAAGCTGGTGACGATGGAGCGTCGGAGCTGATGTCGGACGTCTTCGCCGACCTGGTCGGCCAGGACGAGGCGGTGGACGTGCTGCGGCGGGCCGCAGCGGACGCCGCCGCCGTGCTCCGTGCCGGGCCGCCCGGCCCGGCGGAGCGCGAACCGGGGGCGGGGATGACGCACGCCTGGATCTTCACCGGGCCGCCCGGGTCGGGCCGGTCGGTCGCCGCACGAGCCTTCGCCGCCGCCCTCCAGTGCGGGGACGGCAGCGGATGCGGCACCTGCCCCGGCTGCCACACCACGATGGCCGGCACGCACGCCGATGTCCGGCTGGTCGTACCGGAGGGGCTCTCCATCGGCGTCACCGAGATGCGCGCCCTGGTGCTTCGCGCCGCCAGCACCCCCTCCGGCGGGAGGTGGCAGGTGGTGGTCATCGAGGACGCGGACCGCCTCACCGAAGCCGCCGGCAACGCCCTGTTGAAGGCGGTGGAGGAGCCACCCCCGCGAACGGTCTTCCTGCTCTGCGCGCCGTCCATCCACCCCGACGACATCTCGGTGACCATCCGGTCGCGCTGCCGGGTCGTACCCCTGCGGCAGCCGGCAACGGCGGCGGTCGGCGAGGTGCTCGTTCGGCGGGACGGCGTCGAACCCGACGTGGCGAGCTGGGCGGCTGCCGCGGCCCAGGGGCACGTCGGGCGGGCTCGGCGGCTCGCCCGTGACCCGCAGGCGCGTACCCGCCGGGAGGCGGTGCTCGCGGTGCCCCGCCAGCTCACCGGCGTGGGCGCGGCGATCGATGCTGCCGCCGCCCTGATCGGAGCCGCCGAGGCGGAGGCCGCGGCGTTGGTGGCGGACACCGACGCCGCCGAACGGGCCGCCCTGGAGACGGCCCTCGGCGCGGGCGGCACCGGCCGGCGGGCGGCCAGCGCGTTCCGGGGCGCCGCTGGGCAGGTCAAGGAGCTGGAGCGGCGGCAGAAGTCCCGGGCCACCCGGGCGCAGCGGGACGCCCTGGACCGGGCGCTGGTGGACCTCGCCGGCTTCTACCGGGATGCGCTCACGATGGCGCTGGGCGCCCCGGTCGAACCGGTACACACCGACATCGCCTCGGTCGCCGAGGCGGGGGCGCGCAGGTGGGACGCCGACGGCGCACTGCGTCGCCTGGAGGCGGTCCTGGCCTGCCGGGCCGCGATCGAGGCGAACGTCAAGCCCCGGATCGCCGTCGAGGCGATGATGCTCACCCTCTGGAAGGGCTGACCAGACCGCCTGTTGCCCCACCGGCTGGGCACTTTCGCGGCATCGACACACTCCACTTCGGTGCGGTACGGTCCGGGTGCCACAGTGACGCGGGGGCGACGCTGAGTTATTCCAGTGTGGGAGGACGCCGATGCCGCGGGGGGAGATCGACGAAACCTGGATCGAGGAGGCGGTGCGGCGCTACCGCCGGATCGAGTCCCTGCAGTCCGAGTTCGACCAGGCGGTGACGACGGTCGAGGTCACGGTCCGTTCGCCGGACGGGCTGGTCGAGGTGGCGGTCACCGCGGCGGGGCGGATCACCGGCGTGCGGTTCCTCGGCACGTTGCAGAACCGCCGGCCCGGCGACGTCGCCGGGTCCGTGCAGGCGGCGGTGGCCGCCGCAGCCGACGCCGCGCAGTGGGCGCGGGAAAAGCTACACAACGAGACCTTCGCCGCCTACCGTCCGCTCACGGGGGCGTGAATGGAGACGTTGCGCTCCCTCGCCGGTCGGCTGGAGGCGGCGAGTGACACGCTGACCGACCTCTCCTACGCTGCGCCGGCCACCGATCCGCCGGGAGTCGCCTTCGGCGGAGATGCGGTGGGACGCCCCGGCGAGATTGGCCGGGCCCTGCACCGGCAGTGGACGGCCGCCACCGGTGATCGGGCCCGCGAGGCTCACCTGGCCGCCCAGCGGCTGGCCGCGGTGGCAGCCGCCGTCCGGTCCGCCGCCGACAACTACGTCGAGACCGACCAGGACGCGCGTCGGCAGTTCCTGGGGGAGACGTGATGGACCCACTGGACCGACTCGCCGAGCCCGGTCTTGACCTGCTGCGTCGGGTCGACGCCCTGCTCGCCACCGGCGCACCGGAGGGGCACCGGGTCTGGCCGTTGCTGCGCCGCATGCAGGTGCTCCCCGGTGCGGCGGTGCGCAGCTTCCTGGAGTTACCCGCCGCGGCCTTCTCCGATGCCGGTCGGTCCGTGCGCCAGCTGGTCCGGGGGTATGACGAGGTCTCCGCCGCGCTCACCGAACCGGTGCCCTGGTCCGGCGCCGCCGGGACCGCCTTCGGGGAGAACCGGGCCGCGCTGCTACGCCACCTCGACGAGGGGCCGGAGAGCCTGGTGGGGCGGTTGGAGTCGACCGCCGGTTACGCCGACGCCATCGCCGAGTGGATCGAGGGCAGTCGGCGTACGCTCGCCCGAACCCTGGCCGGCGCGTTGGGCTCGGCCGAGGCGGTGGCCGTGGTCGCCGCGACGTCGGCGCCCGCTGCGGCCCCGGTGCGGTTCGCGGTGTCGGTGCCACATCCCGCGGCGGAGGTCGAGGCGGCCGAGATCGCCGCGCGGGTGCTGGCGGTGCTCTCCGCCGCCTACGACGGGGCGGAGACACTTCTGCGGCACTGGGGGCCCAACCTGGCCGAGTCCCCCTGGCGGGCGCCGGTCATCGGAACGCCCCGCTACGACACCCCGACCCACGTCGGATGGTGAGCACCCGTGCCCCGGCCGAGAGTAGTGGTCCAGGACGGGCCCGACAGCGACGTAGGGTGAGAGTATGGGCATGCTCTGCGCGGTCAGTTTCCACCGGTACGGGCGCCTGTACTACTTCGATCCCGGCGAGTTTCGGCCCCAGGTCGGCGACAAGGTGCTGGTCCCCACCGACGAGGGGCCCGAGGTGGCCGAGTGCGTCTGGGCCGCCCAGTGGACCTCCGACGACACGGAGGGGTTCCCCCGCCTGGCCGGGCTGGCCCAGGCGGAGGATCTGCGCCGCGACGAGCTGCTGCGCCGCCGCAGAGCCGAGGCGAAGGTCGCGGCGAAACGCCTGATCCGGGAGCACGATCTGCCGATGAAGGTGGTCGCCGTGGACCACGTGCGCGGTGCGGCGGAGGGCGACGAGCGAAGCACGATCTACTTCACCGCCCCGCACCGGGTGGACTTCCGGTCACTGGTCCGGGACCTCGGCGCGACCCTGCACTGCCGGGTCGAGCTGCGTCAGCTCTCCGCCCGTGACTCGGCCCGGGTGCAGGGCGGCATCGGCTCCTGCGGGCGGGACCTGTGCTGCGCCACCTTCCTCACCGACTTCGAGCCGGTGACCATCCGAATGGCCAAGGACCAGGATCTGCCCCTCAACCCGCTGCGCATCTCCGGCGCGTGCGGTCGGCTGATGTGCTGCCTCAAGTTCGAGCATCCGCTGTACTCCGGCAGCGGTGCATACCCCGCCGCGGGTCAGCGAGTCGAGACACCAGCGGGAACAGCGAAGGTGGTGTCCCGGCATCCACCGAGCGAGACGGTCACCGTCCGGCAGATCGCCGACGGATCCATTCGACGGTGCGCGCTCTCCGACGTCTGCGGGTCACGCCAGGCGTACGAGTCACGTGACCGCGACTGACCGCAGCTGACCGCGACCGCGGCGCGACTATGACTGCGGCGCGACCACGACCGCGGCGACCACGACCGCGGCGATCACGGCCGCCCCGCGAGCGGCGGCCGGTGGTTCAGCGGAGGACCACCGGGGGCTCGGCCAGGCGGGGCTCCAGCGGGGTCCGCGGGACCAGCCACGACGATTCGGCCGACTGGTCGGGGTTGACCTGCCAGTGGCGGCCCACCCGATCCACCCCGATCGGGTAGATCGTCAACGTCCCGTCCGGGGCGATGCGCATGCGGACAAAACCCTTCGAGTCCTCGATCCCCTGCCCGGCGAAGAGCTCGTTGCCGTTGACCCCGAAGGCGCTGGCGACCAGGAGGTACGCCGCCACCAGCTGGCTGGCAACCAGCCCGCCCACCGAGCCGAAGAAGACAACCGCGGCGACCACCGACAGCGGCCACGGCCAGTCGTGGAACGGCAGCGCCAGCCACACCCAGGTGCCGGCGGCCGCCAATCCCAGATGGGCCAGGCCGTGCCCCAGGCCGAGCAGCCAGTGCCGGAGCCGTCGCTGCACGGCACCGGGTGCCTCGGCGAAGAGGACCGTCGCGGTAAGGGTCACCAACAGCATCGCCACCAACGGAACGCTGAACAGCCGTAGCTGGGTGCCGTTGTGGTTCGTGTAGACGCCGACCATCGACAGGATCAGCAGCGTGTACAGGGCGCCGAGCAGCGTGGTGAAGCCCGGGTTGCGCCACGGCAGCCGCGGGAAGATGCCCCAGGCGTACCGTCGGGACCGCGCCGCGTCCGGGTAGCATCCGGCCAGCTCGTAGGAGTGCGGGGCACTCGCCCGCCGCGCCCGCGTCTCCTTCGGCGGGACCTCGATGCGCTGGGGCAACAGGTGCGTCGGATAGAGGTACGCGCCGCCGCCGCCACAGGTGATCAGCTGGCGGCCCGGCCCCACGTAGCGGGCGTAGTGGTGGTGGTCGCCGGAGATGAGCAGGCGTACCTGGGCGCCGGTCGGCGCGACGATGGTGCGAATGAAATAGTCGATCGAGTCGTACGCCGAGGGGTCTTTGGTGGTGGCCTTGGTCCAGGTCGGCATCGGGACGGCCAGGATCACCCGGCTCTGCGGCCCCAGCCGCTCCGCCACCGAGTCGAAGTAGCTGAGCTGCGGGTCGTCCAGGTATGAGCCGGACTGGTCATCCAGGCCGAACAACCACCAGTCCGCCGGCAACTCCACCGCGAAGTACGACCGGGTCTGCGCGGTGTTCCAGCCGCCGAAGTGCCGGTCCCGGGACCGGACGAAGAGGCGCAGGAACGCGGTGAGGCCGTCGTACCAGTCGTGGTTGCCGGGGATCGCGAAGAGCGTCGGCTGTTCGGGCGGGGTGACCGGCAGTGCCGCCTGGTACGGGCCCTTGCACCGGTCCTCATACGTGTCGAAGGCCGCCGATGGGTAGACCTGATCACCCCCCAGCACCAGCACCTGCGCCCGGGGCAGCCGGTGCCCGTCCACCGTCAGCTCCCGCTGGGCCAGCAGGTACGCCACCGAGTACGTGGCGTCGAAGCCATCGCCAAGGTCGGCGACGTAGTCCAGCCAGAGCCCACCGTCCGGCCCGACCTGCCGGGTCACCGTCGCGTCGAAGGTGTGCTGTAGCTCCCGTTTGTCCAGGTAGGCGCCGAACAGCAGCGCGAGCAGCGTCCGGATACCGGTGCTGATCAGCAGGAGCGGCGCCAGCCACGGCACCGGCTTGCGTGGGGTGAAGCCCAGTTCGAGCGGGTCGGTGCTGCGGGGGCGGTGCGCCGGCTGCCCGCCGGCCGCCTCGCTGGCGTGTGGGCCACTCGGCGGCGGCCCGGGCCGTTGGGCCGTCGATCCCGGACCGGCGCCCGGGTGGCCGGGGCCCCGCTCGTCCTGGTCACCGTTGCCGTCCGACCCGTGCGGAGTGGGGTGCTGGTCCGGGAGGCCAGCAGCATGGTCGTCCGTCATCTGCGCAGCGTAGTGCGGTCGGGTCGGCGGCGCTATCTGGAGAACGTCAGGTTACGGCGCCCGGTCCGGGAGGGTGCCGCGTTCGGCCGCCCGGTCCCGGTGGGGATCCCGATCGGCGGGTCCGGCCGGGTGGCGTACACTTGCTGATCGTTGCCGCCTTAGCTCAGTCGGCTAGAGCGACGCACTCGTAATGCGTAGGTCGACGGTTCGATTCCGTCAGGCGGCTCGGGGCAACGAAGGGCCTGGTCACATCGCTGACCAGGCCCTTCGTCGTGTCAGGGGTCGACCGGTGGCGATCAAGTGCATCGTGTGATCACTATCTGAGGACACACAGCTACCCGGCGCTCTTCCGAGCCCGATGCTCAGCAAGATCGGAGAGGTGCGGTGGCCGTGGTTGGGGTGCTGCTCGGCACGCCGGCCGCGCCCCGATATGGGGTGTCGGCCGGGCCGAGGAGGTGACGCCCGGCGCCCCGGATTGCGCCGCCCGACGCGAAGCCGGACGGGCGTCCCGTCATGTCCGGGTCAGCCCACGCGTTTCTTGGCCGGCGGCCAACTACGGTTGACCCTGAACTCAAGAAGCGGCGTATTCTTCCGCGTCGTCATAAAGGTCCCCGACATGAGCGCCGAATAACGGCCCCCAACCTTTCCCAGGGATAGACGAATAACCGTGAGTATGTATGCTGTTAATATAACCCACGCCACCGTTGTAATCGGTCAGGAAGGGAGACCCGCTGGCGCCGCCCTCCGATGGGGTGTCAATCCCAACGAATACATCATCTCGCAGCTCGGCCGAGTCATCCACGTTGAAGAAAGGCCGTTCGCCGTTGTGGAAGTTGACCGGATAGCTGATTTCCGTGACTTTGCCGTACGGAAAGTCCAATATTAGACCGTGAGCACCAACAACATCCCTGATTGCCCCCGCCCCGGGTGCGGTGCCTGTTACGACGAAACCCACGTCATACTGGCGCTTCTCGTTTTGCGACCACCCCACGAAGGTGAATTTTGCTACACTAGCCCATATCCCGGTCGTTAAATCCGGACCATCGTCATAGGCTGGCAGGAAAATCCAATTTTTGTGCCAGCCATCGCTGTCTTTGCCTCCATCATGCACACAGTGCCCGGCGGTGGAGACCAGCTGCCCCGAGGGGCTGTTCACCACACTCGCCGAGCAGACGTAATCGCCGCCGCTGGACTTAGTAAAGAAGACTTTCCCAGTAGCAACTGAGTCGACGCTGGCTGTGGCGTTGGGGCTGCGGGTGATGCTCGGCGGTGCCGGTTCGCTGATTGTGATCGGCGGTCCGTCCGCCTTGGGCGCCTGCTGCGGCACCGCGGGCGCGCCCTTCACCTCCACGCGGTCCATGGGGATGGCGTTAGCCATCCGCTCGGGTGTCCAGTATTCGCGGAGCTCGTTAAGGGCTTCCTCGTTGGTGAGTTCCCGACCCCCGCTGGTGCGGCTGACGTCACTCACGATGCTGCCAGGGTCGGTCGTGCTCGTGGTTGGTTCGGCGTTCACGGGTCCGGTCGCGACCAGCGCGAGCGTCAGGCCGGCCATGATGGACCAGCGCAGGGCAGACTTCAACGTCACGTCCTCTCATTCATCACATACAATCGCCAGCGCACCATATCGAACCATCGTCCATAGTGGAAGGCATTGGTGCGAGTGCTAGTTAGATCCCTTTTCGGTACGACCACGCCGCTCAACGACAACGCCCCGCCTGGCCTCACGGCCGGGCAGGGCGCTTCGTCGTGTCCGGGGCTATCCCGTGCGCTCTTCGAGCTTCGCGCACAGCTCGCCGTATGCCTCGGCCAGCGCCGCGTCAACTGTTTTCGGCGCCCACGGCTGACCGCACCCGAGGTAGGCGCGGGTCTGCGCGTCCTCCCGTGACAGCTCCACCGCGTCTTCCGGGGCCAGGTCTAGGTACACCTCGTACGGATCGACCGTGTCCGCGGCTGGCTCTGCGGAGGCCGCGGGTGCCTGTGATGGCACCAGTCGGGACCACGACACAGCAGAGGCCCTGCCCTCCCAGGCCGGGAGGGCAGGGCCTCTGCTGTTACATGGTGGGCTGTCCGGAGCCCGGGCAGCGGGCCCGATTACCCATCGCCTGATGCGGTGGGCAGGACCGGCCGGGGCTCACACTGACGCGGGCTCCGCATGCGGAGCATTGAGACGATGCCATGACTGGACTCCCTGGGGGATTTGGTAGTCCGGATACGGGTCGGTCTCGGGCTCGGACGTGCCTCCGGATGCCGCGGTAGCTCGGAGGTAGATCACCGAACGGTCGCTGGCAGTGATGCGGATCGCGGCGGCGACCGGCACCTCAACACCGGGCTGGCGGCACAGCTCCCACGAGGTGAACACCTCGGGCCGGGCAACATCGAGGAGTTGCTGGGCGAGCACGAGGATTCGGGCGGCGCGCTGCTTCGGTGGCAGCGGCCCGGTGGGCAGCGGTACCGGTGTGGCGTCGCGCGGTGGTACGCCGGCCCACAGCATGGCGGCTGTCCCGGACTGGTGTCTGACCTTGATCCCCGCGGGCGACTGTCCGCCCGGCTGGGCATCGGCGCCGTAGCGGGTGACCTCGACGATGTCGGGGTGCTCGGCTGCCCGGAAGATGGCAGTCATCACGTCCAGGGCCTGGGTTACCTGCACGGGCGCTCTCCTGATCTATCCGGGGATCGTGGCTGCTCACGGGCCGGGCCAGTGTACCGGCGGGGTGGGCGGGGCGCGGCTCCAGCGCATCACGTCGCCTCCGGAGATAGGGGTGGGCCGAGCAGGCCATGGGTGAGTAGCCCGGCGTATGCCTCCGCCCACGGCCAGCACCGCCGCGGGGTGCCGCACACGGGGCAGCGGCCGTCAACCTGGTGATGCTCGGCCAGGTCCCGCCACCACCGGCGGACAGTAGCCTCGGCCGGTGTCAACGCCTACTCCCGGCGCGCGGCGATGGCGCCCAGTTGCCCTGCCCGACCGTGGCGAGGTAGCCGTAGGCGGTTTCGGTAGGCGGGCACGGCCATGCGGAACCGCAGACCGGGCACCGGTCCACCCGCGGCCAGTGCCCGGTGATGATCCGCCGGGCGGACACGATCATCCGGTTACGTAGCTGGACCGTCGACAGGCTGGGCCGGGCGTGCGTGGCCATCACCGGCGGTTCGCCCGTTGCCGGGCAAGCGGGGTCAGCAACGGACGGTTGTCGAAGATGACCGTCGGCTGGTTGTGCAGCGGGGAGTAGGCGCCGGCCCGCGCGGCGTACCGGGTGGCGGGGCCGACCGCGTCCAACCGTGCGGGCCGGCGGCGGCGGAGTTGGCGGAATAGCCGGATCATGCGCGTGCTCCCTCACCCTGGCGCCTCGGACATCCATCCGGCCGCGTCGTGTGATTTCAGCGTGCGACTACGGGACTACGCTCGGAAGGAGGTCGATGTTTTCAGGCTTTTCAGCAGGGGGACGTGTGGACGATCTCGGCGCCCAGCTCCGGCAGACTCGTACCGAGGCCGGGGTTACGTTGGCCTCAATGGCCGCTCGTACCTCGTATTCGGTGTCGCACCTGAGCAATGTTGAGGCTGGGCGGAGGACAGCAACGCCCGACATCGTGCTCGCCTACGCGCGGCTCCTCGGGGAGGATGAGATGAGGCGTCGACAGATGTTCGGCCTGGCGGCCGGTGCCGTCGGCCCGGTCGTGGCCGGCGAACTGATCCGGGCCGGGTTCAGCGCTGCGCTACGCGGCCGGACTGCTGAGGAGGACTGGCGGGAGCGGGTCGACCAGTACGGTCGGGACTACATGGCGGTGGGAGCTGCGGCGCTGCAGTCCCGCCTCGCCAGTGATCTCGTGGTCCTGCAACAGCACTTGGATACGCCGGCCATGTGGTCACACGCCGCGAGGGCGTTGGTGACCTACGGCAAGACCACTCCCAACCCCACTGAGGCTATCCGTTGGTATGACCTAGCTGGGGTGGCCGCCGACCGGTGCCACGATCTCGCCGTGCGGGTCTGGGTCCGGGGCCGGGCCGCAATCGCGTTGGCCTACGAGGGGGCGGCGCTGACCACGGCGCGGCGGTACGCCGATCAGGCTGTCGCGCTGTCGGACCGGCCGTCACTCGGGCGCGTCCAGGCATTGATGGCGCAGGCGCACGTGGCGGCGGGACGTGGGGACCGGAGCGGAGCTGTCGCGCTCGATACCGATGCTCGACGGGTGTTCGACCATGTGGCATCGGCGGATGGCGAGGTGTCTGATACCGCCGTTCCGCCGTGGCGGATGGCCACCTTCCGGAGCATGTTGTATGCCCGCCTCGGGACGCCCGGCCCCGGGTCCGAGGCCCAAGAGGAAGCCGACCGCACACGACCCGGTGATCTGCCGCGTTTCGCTACTCATATCGAGCTGCATCGTGGACTCACGATGGTCAAAGCCGGTGACAGCGCGGGCGGGGTCGCCTACGCCCAGCGGGCAATGGATGCCCTACCGGCCGACCGCCGATCGCAGAGCCTGGCACTCATGCTGCGGGAAGTGGAGCAGGCCGCGCGGCGAGGGACGTAACACCGCCGGCCTCAACCCCGGCGCCCTGCCGCCATCGACGGTACTCCCTGCCCGCACGTCACGCCGTCACCTGCACCGTACGAATTCCCATACACCCCACTTCTCGAGTTGGAGCTGGCGGATTTCGTCCGATCTCGGCATCGTTCTCCTGGCGGTGACCTGGTGGTTGGTCTTCCGGCACGCTCGTCGAGGACCGTCCCGGCTGATGGCGATGGCGCTGGTCAGTGGGTTCGCTGTGGTGCTCGCCTACGGAATCAGCGAGTGGGCCAAGACCTACCTGGACGCGGAGCGCCCCTGCCGGACGTTCTCGGGCTTGCCGATCATCGCGCAGACGTGCCCACCCCCCGGTGACTGGTCGTTTCCCAGCAACCACAGCACCATCGCTTTCGGGTTGGTGGTAGCGATCTTCCTGGCCTCCTGGCGGGTGGGCTTGCTCGTGCTGCCGCTCGCCGTGCTGGCCGGCTTCTCCCGGGTCTTCGTCGGCGTGCACTATCCACACGACGTACTGGCCGGGCTTCTGATTGGAGCGGCGGTGACCCTGATCGTGGCGGCCCTGCTGGCCCGCCCAGCGACCGGGCTGGTCGACTCCCTACGGGAGAAGCCCGGTCTGGGTCGGTTGCTCGCCGCTCGGAGAGCCGCACCTGCCGTCACCCGGCCGGCTGGTCGCCGTGGTCGGTGACAGCGAGGTGCAGGGCTGCGGAGATGCAGGCGTGGGCGGCTACGGGCTCCGGTCAGCGGCGGTGACCGGTAGGAGCGCGGTCACGGCGAAGCCCCCGTCGGACGTCGGGTGCCAGTCCAGGCGGCCGCCGAGCAGGGTGGCCCGTTCGTGCATGCCGTCGAGGCCGTAGCCGTGGCTGACCCCGGTCAGGTGGGCCGGTGTTGGGTCGCTGGGGGTGGTGTTGGCGACGTACACCCGGATGTGCTGTCGGGTGTGGTCGATCCGGCAGGTGGCGTGGGCGCCGGGAGCGTGCCGGCGAACGTTGGTCAGCGCCTCCTGGATGATGCGGTAGGCGGCCAACTCCACCGCGGCGGTGGCGCGGGGTCGGGGGCTGGTGATGAGCAGGTCCACCGTCCCACCGGCGGCGCGGTGGGCCTCCAGCAGTGCGGTGAGATCCGCCAGGGTCGGCTGCGGTGCGGTGGCGGCGGCCCCGTCTTCCTGGCGCAGCACGTCAACGAGGCTGCGCAACTCCACGAGCGAGGCGCGGGCCGAGTTGGCGATGGACTGAAAGCCGTCCCGGGCGTCGGCGGGGAGGTTCGGGATGGTGTAGCTTCGCGCCTCCGCCTGTACGGCGATCACGGAGACGGTGTGGGCCACGATGTCGTGCAGCTCGCGGGCGATCCGGGCGCGTTCGGCCGCCGCGGCCTCCCGGCGTTCTAACTCCACCAGCCGTCGCCGGGTGGCGTCGCGTTCCCGGCGGTACTGCTTGCGGCCATGGACGGAGTCCGCGAGCACCACGATGGCGGTGATGGCGCAGGCCAGCACGAATGACTCGGCGAAGTAGGAGAGGGACCCCGCGGCGCCCAGCTCCGGGCGGACGGCGTCAATCTCCGCGCGGGCCCCGCCGAGGTCGTAGGTGCCCAGGGCGAGGTGACCCAGGTTGACCAGGACCGCCGCGCCGACCCCGGCGGCGGTGAGAATAGTCGGGGGAAGCAGGCGGTGCCGCGCGGTGGCGTAGAGACCGGTTGCGCCGGCCAGGCCGGCGCAGAGCAGCAGTTCGGGCTGGACGAGGAAGTTGAGCAGCGCGGCGGCGGTGGCCGCGGCGGCTAGCCAGGGACGACGGTGCCGCCAGACCAGCGGTACGACCGCGGCGGCTGCCGTGACGACACGGTGGGCGAGGTGAGGCGGGCCACGGCGATCTCCACAACCGCCACCGCGGCGATCATGGCGGCGCTGACGGTCGGGTACCAGGGCTGCCGCGGTACGTCTGCCAGGCGTAGCGCGGTGGGGCGGCGCAGTGGGGGCATTCGCCGATTCTCTCGGAGCACCGGCCCGTACGCGTCACCGTCGGGTTTGACCTGTGACATCGAGGTCAAACCCGAGGTTGACACCGAAGATCGCACTTTAGAGTGACGATCCGGACCCGTGATCTTTCGAGACTTGCGCTACTCCGATGTGGAAGGCGCAGGAAATGATCAAAGCCCCGTTACTACCTCCACCGCTTCCGGTGTCTTCGGCCCGGCGGCGGTCACCCCGTCGGGCCGGACCCGGGCCGTGGCTACTGCTGTGGGCGGGGTGCGCCGTGGCGGCGCTGCTCCTGGCCGCGGTCACCGACCAGGAGCCGCACCGGGTCTGGGGGTGCTGCGCGGCCATCGGCTACGCCGTGGCCGGGGCCCTGGCCGTCGGCGGTTCGAGGGGACTGCGCCGGGCTGCGCCGTACGTCGCGGCGGTGGGAGCGGCCCTCGTACCCATGATGTGGCTGGTCGCGCACCGGCAGGGGCAGCTCGAGGTCGATGTCGTGCACCAGTCGGGCGTGCTGCTGCTGCACACCGGCAGCCCGTACCTGCCCGAGCCATCCCAGCTCGAGGACCACAACCCGTACCTGCCGGCGATGGCGCTGTTCGGGCTGCCGTACGCGCTGGTCGGCGACAGCCCGATGACCGATGCCCGCTGGGGATTCGCGTTGGTCTTCGGGCTCGCCCTGGCGGTGGCCGCCCGGGTCGCCCTCGGCCACTGCCTGCCCCGGGCCCTCGCGCTCCTGGCCGCTTTTCCGCTGCTGGCCCTGCCGCTGGCAACCGGGGGCATCGACCTGCCGGTCACGGCGCTGATGTGCCTCGCCCTCGCGACCGCCGCCGCGGGTCGCCCCGCGGCGACCGGGCTGGCCGCCGGCGCGGCGGCAGCGATGAAGTGGACGGCCTGGCCCGTGCTGGTGGTGGTGCTGGTCCTGCTCGCGGTGCGTCGGGGCGGGCGGGCCGCGTCGGGTGCGGGCGTCGTGGCCGCCGTGGTCCTCGCCGTCCTGACGGTTCCGAGCTTCCTCGTCTCGCCGGGAGCCTTCGTCGAACATGTGCTGCGCTATCCGCTGGGAGCGGGTCAGGTTGCCTCGCCTGCCGCGAGTCCGTTGCCCGGGCATCTTGTCGCCACGCTGCTGCCGGGCGGGCGCCTGCTCGCCCTGGTACTGCTCGCCTCGGCCGCGGTGGCTGTCGCCGTCGCACTGGTGACGAGACCGCCGCGGACGCTGGTCGCCGCCGCTGACCGGCTCGCCTTCGCCCTCGCGGTGGCCATCTGTCTGGCCCCCGCCACCCGGTTCGGCTATTTCCTGATGCCGTTGACCATCGCTGTGTGGTTCCGCCTGCATCCCGGCTCTGCGCGGGTGCGCGGCAGCACTGCGCCCTGTTTCGGTCGTTATACCCGAATTGAGTAGATTTCTCAGGATCGTGGCTGATCGAGACCAGTGTCGGCCTAGCGTGCGGATGGCTGCTACCACCGGTCTGGTAGCCGAGGAACACCCGGCCTTCGGGCTCCTCGTCGTTCATGGGGAAGGGTGTCAACGCCGCGATGAACCATCAGCGCCACGCGACCAGAGTCAGTTCGGAGCAACCCGGCGAAGGTCGGGCGAGGTCACGGTGGCGGGCTGCCGGGCTGGCTGGAGCGGCCGGCCTGGCGCTCGCCGCCGTCGCCGCCGGCATCACCGTCCCCGGCGGGGACGCTGTCGGCCGCGCCGCCGCCGATGACCGGCTCGGAAAGTCGAAGGGTACGCCGGTGCGCTGTGACACGGGTCGGCTGATCGCCGAAATCACCCGAGCCAACGCTCAGGGTGGTGCGGTGCTCGACCTCGCCGCGGGCTGCACCTATCTGCTCACCGCTGACCTCGACGGTGCCGGCCTGCCCGCGATCACCACTCCGATCACCCTCAACGGCGGTAGAAACACCACCCTCAAACGCTCCGCCGCGGCCGACGAATTCAGAATCCTCAGCGTCGAGGCCAACGGTCGACTCACCCTGAACCACCTTACCGTCACCGGTGGGAAGATATCCGGCGACACCGACGGCGGCGGGATCCTCATCAATCCGGGTGGCGGTGCCACTATCAAAAATAGCAAGATTGTCGAAAATGTATCCAGTGAGGGCGATGCCGGCGGAATTGGGAATATTGGCGGCTCTCTCCATATCGAACACTCGGTCGTCAGTAGGAATGCCGCGGCGAACATCGGTGGCGGCATCTTCAGTATCGGCGCGATCTCCATCGACAAGTCACGGTTCGAGGCGAACACCGCGCTCACTGGCGGAGCGCTTACCGTCAGTGGGCACCTGACGGTCACCCGGAGCGAGCTGGTCGGTCATCAGGCCGCCGAGGGCGGCGCCATCTTCGTCCTTGGTGGGGTGACCGGCATCATTGCCGACACGCGCTTTGTGAGGAACACGACAACGGGTGCGGGCGGCTCCGCCATCGCTGGTGTGCCTCTCCAGCTCACGGTTTCCCGGGTCACTATTTCCAACAACACCGCAACCGGCGGTGGCCAGGGCGCGGTCTTTCTGCAAGGTGGAGCCCTCCTCGTCGAGGACAGCGCCCTAGAGGACAATGTCGGAGTTGACGGTGGCGGCGTGCACAACTTTGGCACGTTGACGCTACTGCGTACGAAGGTCACCGGTAATCAGGCTACCGAGTCGGGTGGCGGAATCTACAACGGTGCGAGCGGCTCGCTCACCCTGCTGCGCGCGAAGGTCACCGAGAACGTCGCCGGCATCGACGGCGGCGGCATCTTCAACGAGGTGGGCGGCACGGTCGATCTCTCCACTGCTACCGGCACCACTGTTGCCAAGAATCGACCAGACAACTGCGTGAACGTTCCTGACTGCTCCGGGTGACCTCCACCGTGCACCGCTGGCCAGTGGGTGGGAAGGACCCCGGAGGGACTGGCCTGCCGCTGGGTCCGTTGGTGTCGCCGGGCCGTTCGGAGGGCTGCTGGGTCGACCCCCGGTGTCGGGCCACAGGCCGGACGCCGGCACCTATTTCAGGGTTCTATTCGGGTTCATGTTCGTTTGGGCGTAATGTCGGTTTAGGTGGCGGGTGGCTGCTACCGCCGTCCGGTAGCCGAGGAACCACCCCGTGGCTGCGGGTGGCGGGTTCCTTGTCGTTCGCGGGGGAAGGACATCG
>NZ_JABZED010000003.1:611069-611234 GCF_013416675.1 Salinispora sp. H7-4 | reverse complement strand
GCTGACCGCCGCCGATGACCGCGGCGGTGACCGCGGTACGCAGGAAGCGGGCAAGCACGACGACAAGGCCAAGTACGACGACAAGGCCAAGGGCAGCGACAAGGGCAAGCATGGCGAGCCGGGAAAGCAGCACGACAAGGGCAAGCGGGACGACAAGCGCAAGGG
>NZ_JABZED010000003.1:610766-610951 GCF_013416675.1 Salinispora sp. H7-4 | reverse complement strand
TTCGGAGCACAAGCCGAAGGGGATTCCGGTCCCGTGTGACGCCGACGCGTTGATCGCCGCGATCACCCTGGCCAACGCCCGCGGTGGTGCCGTACTCGACCTCGCCAAGGACTGCACCTACCTACTCACCTTCGACATCGACGGCGCGGGGCTACCGATGATCGTCACCCCGATCACCCTCAACG
>NZ_JABZED010000003.1:605083-610711 GCF_013416675.1 Salinispora sp. H7-4 | reverse complement strand
CGGGCCGCCGCCGTTGACCAGTTCCGGATCCTCACCGTTGGCGTCGGCGGTGATCTCACCCTCAACAAGCTGACCATCACCGGCGGACAGACCGACGACACCGACGGCGGCGGGATCCTCGTCAACGCCGGCGGCCAACTCACCGCGAGGCACAGCGCCATCACCCGCAACATCGCTGGGGAGAATGGCGGCGGCATCGCCAGCTTCGGTGTCACGGTTCTCGAACACGCAACCGTTAGTCGCAACATTTCCGACGGTGGTGGCGGCGGTGTCTTCAATTTCGACGGAAACTTGAAGATCTTCAAGTCAGAGTTGAGGGCGAACGTCGCCAGTAGTGGTGGGGCCGTGTCAAGCACCGGACCTGATGCCGTGGTGACGGTGGCGGGGAGCCGACTTGTGAAGAATGACGCAACTGGCCGGGCCGGGGGGCTGCTGATTCTGGGGGACGGTATTGGCGTGGTTTCCGATACTGAGATCACCGGTAATACCGCAACGGCATATGGCGGAATGTACGCGGACGGGCAAGCTACCCTGCGCAAGGTGAAGCTCATGGATAACGCCTCCACGATTGATGAGGCAGGCGGGCTCTTCGTCACGGCCGGATCCGCTGTCGTGATCGAGAAGAGCTTCATAAAGGGTAACTTTTCGGCGGACACCGGCGGCGGGGTGCACAACGTCGGAGAACTGGTGATCCGGGAGACGAAAATTATCGACAACCTGGCCAATCAGGGTGGCGGAATCTACAATGCCGGGGGCATGATCAGCCTGTTCGACACGCAGATTGTCAAAAACACGGCCGTGGTCGACGGCGGGGGTATCTTCAACGCGATGGGCGGCACGGTCGAGTTGAACACCGCTACTGGCACCATCGTGGTCAAGAACCGTCCAAACAATTGCGTCCTCGTTCCCGGTTGCGCCGGGTAGCGATCCGAGCGCATTGGATCCTGGGGTCCCGTTCCTGCCGGATGTGGCGGTTCGGGACCTCCGCTTTTCCACCATCCGTGCCTGCGGGGCAGGGATTGGCTCGACCCTGTGGTCCGAAACCGCTGCGTCGGGGCCGTTAGGCTCCCGGCATGACCGATCTACCGCTGGTTGAGGACGCGTTCGCAGTACCGGAGGCGCTGGTGGCCCACGGGTTGCGGCTTGAGTTGCTCGGGCCGCAGCACAACGAGGCGGATCACGCCGCCTGGATGTCGAGCATCGAGCACATCCGGTCAATGCCGGGCTTCGACCAGGGTTGGCCGCCGGTGGCCGGGATGACGCTCGCCGAGAACCACGAGGACCTGGTGGGGCATGCGCAGCGGTCGCGGCAGCGGGTGGACTTCGCGTACTCGGTCATCGAGATCGCCACCGGAGACGTGGTCGGCTGCGTCTATTTTGAGCCGTCGCCGATGGGGGAGCAGGAGGTGGCGGCCTCGTCGTGGGTGACCGCTGCCCGAGCGGAACTGGATGCTCCGCTGACCGAGATCGTGGGAGCCTGGCTGCGAGACGTGTGGCCGTTCGCGGTCGTCCACTACCGCCGCGGTGCGGTGCCGGTGACGATCCGCCAGAGCCCCGGACGGCCGGTGGGGTAGGGGTCTACGGCTGGTCGCGCCACTCCTCGGCCAGCAGGGCGTACGTGCAGCCGTCCACCCAGCCCAACTCGGCGTGCCAGGAGTCGCCGACCCCGTGCTGCTCCCGCCGCATGCCGAGCTTTTCGAGGAGGCGCACCGAGGGGAGGTTGTCCGCGTAGCAGCCAGCGGTGATCCGACGTACGCCCAACCGGTCGAAGGAGTACGTGACCATCGCCGTGACCGCCTCGGTCGCGTAGCCGTGGCCGCCGTACCCCGGGTCGAAGATGTAGCCGATCTCGGCCTCCGTGTTCGGCGGAGTGCCGGGCTGCCCCATACCGTCGCGCACGTCGAGCGAGACCGTCCCGATGACGACGCCGTCGCGGGTCACCGCCACGCTGTGGTCGTTGGGGTCTTCCGCGGAGCGTCGCCACCTCGCCCGGAAGGCGGCAGGATCGACCTCGGGGCGTAGTAGCCAGCGGCTGACCTCCGGCAGGTTGCGGTACTCCAGGATGTGGTCGATGTCATCGTCGCGTACCGGCCGAAGCTCGAGGCGGTCGGTCCGGAGGTTCGTGCCTGCCATGGCATAGGACAGTAGCGAACGACGCGCCGCTGGTGCGATGGCGCCGGCCTGGCCGAACTTGGTCCCGAGCAGGTCAAGAGACCACCCAGTTGCGCCAGCCCGACCCGCGGGCCGAAGTGGGACCGCCGTCGGCCCTACCCGCGCTGGCCTTCCGGCTGCCCGTCGCCACGCTGGCCGGATCGACCATCGGCCACGCCACCGTCGGAGGCGTTGGTGATACCGATCCGTTCCAGGCGTTCTCGCACTTCGGTCGCGTGCTGCTGGGCGATGGTCATGTCAGCTCCAGCGGCCTGAAGTAGTTCGACGGTTGGCTGGCTGACGCCGTACGGATCTGCCAGCGCCACCCCGGCCTGGATGCCGAGCAACACCGGGTCGTCGGTGATTGCCCGTACCGCGGCAACGGCCACCTCCTGCGGCAGGCCCCGACCTTCACCGATGCTGTAGCGGTTGGCCGTGCCGGCCAGCTCTGCCAGGAGCAACCGCTGCGGCTGCGGCAGCGACGGCATGTACACCATCCCGTGACCGTACCCAGATAGGGACCCCGAGAACCCCGGACCGGCTGATTTTTCGCCAACCGCGCCGGCCATTCGGATGGCCGGTTGGCGCGGTCCGTCGTGGCGGGTCCGTCCTGGTGCGGGTCCGTCCTGGTACGGGGTCGGAAGTGGGCACGCCCAGTAGGAAGCGGGCCGTCCGGGAGGAAGTGGGCGGTCCAGGAGTGGGCCCGTTTCCCACCGGCTACCGGCGGGAAACGGGCCCTCGTGGATCTGCGGATCGCTATCCGGCGCAGCCGGGTACGTTGACGCAGTTGTCGGGTCGGTTCTTGATCACGATGGTGCCGGTGGCGGTGTTGAGGTTCACCGTGCCGGCGGCGTTGAAGATGCCGCCACCGTTGGTGGTGGCGATGTTCTCGACCACCTTCGTGGTGAAGAGGCTGATCGTGCCTTCGTTGTAGATGCCGCCGCCCTGGTCGGCCTGATTACCGTTGACCTTGGTGCGCCGCAAGACCGTTTCCCCTGCGTTGTAGATCCCCCCGCCAACCGAGCCCGTATTGGTGTTGTTCTTGATGAAGCTGTCCTCGAGGACGGCGAAACTGTCCAACGCCACGAACAAGGCACCGCCGAGGGCTGATGCGGTGTTGTTGGTCAGGCTGACGTGCCGCATGGTGAGCTGTCCGTTGTTCTCGGCCCGGGCGGCACCGCCGCCACTGCTGCGGGCCGTGTTTCCGGTGATTTCGGTGCCGGTCACCGTGCCGATGCCGCCGGAGACGTACAGCCCACCGGTGTTGTCCGCGAAGTTGCCGGAGATGCTGCCGCCCTTGACGGTGACGGTGCTGTTGAGTGCGGACACGCCGCCGCCGTTGCCACCGGTGACGGTGTTGTTGTCGATGTGGGACTTGACGATCTCCAGTAGGCCGGTGCTGTAGATGCCGCCACCTGCTTCGGCGGCGGTGTTGCGGTCGACGGTGGAGTACTTGACCCAGGTGGTGCCGTTGTTGGCGATGCCGCCCCCCGAGCCGCCGGCGATGTTGCGGGTGATGGTGGTGTGGTGGGTGGTCAGCGCTCCGCCGGCGTTGACGAGGATCCCGCCGCCGTCTTCGTCGTCGGTTTGTCCGCCGGTGATGGTGAGTTTGTTGAGGGTGAGGTCGCCGCCGACGTCGACGGTGAGGATGCGGAACTGGTCAACGGCGGCGGCCCGTTCGATGGTGGTGTGTTTGCCGCCGTTGAGGGTGATCGGGGTGACGATCATCGGTAGCCCTGCGCCGTCGATGTCGGCGGTGAGTAGGTAGGTGCAGTCCTTGGCGAGGTCGAGTACGGCGCCGCCGCGGGCGTTGGCCAGGGTGATTGCGGCGATCAACGCGTCGGCGTCACACGGGACCGGGATACCTGTCGGCTTCTTCTCCGAATCCTTACCCCTGTCATCCCGCTTGCCCGCTTCCTGCGTGCCGCGGTCACCGCCGCGGTCATCGGCGGCGGTCAGCGGGCGCCCCAGCGCGCCCGCGGCCGGGCCGGCGGCGACACCGACGGTGCCCAGGGCCAGACCGGTCACCCCGGCCAACCCCACCATCCACCACCGTGACCTCGCCCGACCCCCGCCCGGCCGTACCGGCCCCTGGGTGTGGTCCTGGTACCTCATCGTGAACTCGATGCCCTTCCCCCGTGAACGACAAGGAACCGCCACCTGCAGTTACGGGGCGGCTCCTTGGCTACCGACCGGCGGTAGCAGCCACTCGCAAACCTAAACCGACACCAAACCCAGACGAACACAAACACGAATAGAATACCTGAAACGGGAAGGCTTCGCTGGTGGTGCTCCGGTGGGCGCGCTGTAGTCCACGCCAGAGAGGATCTGCGGGAAGGTCGGGGCACAAGGACCTTGTGGGCCTCCCCGCCGTGCCCAGGCGCCGTCGTCGCAGGGCAGTGAAGAAGCGTGTGGTGCCGCTGGGGCTGGAGATCATCGCGCCGGGTCCAGACTCAGGACGGGTCCGTGTTCGTGACGCGATCTCGAATGACGATCGGGGAGGGCCCGTTCCGACCGGTTGACGGCGGGAACGGGCCCTCTGGAATCCGTTGATCGCTATCCGGCGCAGCCGGGAACGTCGACGCAGTTGTTGGGTCGGTTCTTGATCACGATGGTGCCGGTGGCGGTGTTGAGGTTCACCGTGCCGTTGTTGTTGTAGATGCCTCCGCCGTCGGTGGTGGCGATGTTCTCGACCACCTTGGTGGTGAAGAGGCTGATCGTACCGTCGTTCTGGATGCCGCCACCCTGGCTCGCCTGGTTGCCGATCACCTTGGTGTGTCGCAGCACCGTCTGCCCAGCGTTGAAGATTCCTCCACCGGAAGCCGAGGTCACGTTGTTTTTGATGGCGCTGTATTCGATGGTGGCGAAGCTTTCCCCTTCCTCGGTTCCGGAGACGAACAAGCCGCCGGCGAGGACGGTTGCGGTGTTGTCCGCCAGCTCGGCCTTCCGCATCGTCAGCTGGCTCCCGACGCCGGCTCGGATACCACCACCGCTACCACTGCTGGTGTTTCCGGTGATTCGGGTGCCGGTGACCGTTCCGATGGAGGTGGACAGGAACATCCCTGCCCCGTTGGCTCCCTGGTTGCCGGAGATGCTGCCGCCCTTGACGGTGACGGTGCTGTTGGTCGAGAAGATGCCGCCACCGCCGTCGCCACTGGTGTTGTTGTCGATGTGGGACTTGACGATCTCCAGTAGGCCGGTGCTGTAGATGCCGCCACCTGCTTCGGCGGCGGTGTTGCGGTCGACTGTGGAGTACTTGATGCGGGTGGTGCCGGAGTTGGCGATGCCGCCGCCCGAGCCGCCGGCGATGTTGCGGGTGATGGTGCTGTGGTGGGTGGTCAGCGCTCCGCCGGCGTTGACGAGGATCCCGCCGCCGTCATCGTCGCTGGTCTGTCCGCCGGTGATGGTCAGCTTGTTGAGGGTGAGATCACCGCCGACGCCAACGGTGAGGATCCGGAACTGGTCAACGGCGGCGGC